>NZ_JASCPO010000400.1:0-3028 GCF_029960145.1 Pseudomonas sp. PS01299
AGTGAAACGATGCATCGCCGATGGTAGTGTGGGGTTTCCCCATGTGAGAGTAGGTCATCGTCAAGATTAAATTCCGAAACCCCAATTGCGAAAGCAGTTGGGGTTTTGTTTTGCCCGCAGGAAAGTGGTGCGCTTGATTTCTATGCAATCGCCCGGCTCATGGCTATTATTCGGACCTCATTGTGAGGCGAGACCTGCATGCTGACGTTGTTGAATCTATTAAAGGATGGTCGATTCCATTCCGGCGAGGCTCTGGGGGTTACCCTGGGAATCAGTCGAAGTGCGGTGTGGAAGCAGCTTCAGCATCTTGAGGCTGAGCTCGGGTTGTCCATAAACAAAGTCCGGGGCAGAGGCTATCAACTGGCTGCACCCTTGACGCTCCTCGACCCCCTGAAGATTAGTGCCTTAGCAGCGGTTTGGCCGATTACAGTCTTTGATTCCATCGATTCCACTAACGCAGAGGCGCTTCGCGCGATCAATCAGGGTCGAGCGGCGCCGTTTCTGGTATTGGCCGAACGACAGATTTCCGGTCGCGGTCGCCGAGGCCGCAAATGGGTAAGCCCTTTTGCTGAAAATCTCTACTACAGCCTGGTCCTGCGCATTGAAGGTGGCATGCGCCAGCTTGAGGGCTTGAGTCTGGTGGTCGGTTTGGCTGTTATGCATGCCCTGCGAAAGCTGGGGGTGGCGGGCGCAGGATTGAAGTGGCCCAACGATGTGCTGGTCGGGAACAAGAAAATCGCCGGTATTCTTCTTGAGCTAGTAGGGGATCCGGCAGATGTTTGCCATGTGGTGCTGGGTATAGGCATTAATGTGAACATGCAGGTTGCTGAGGAAGTTGACCAGCAATGGACGTCAATTCGACTCGAGACGGGTCAAACCTGCGATCGCAACGTCTTGGTGGCTGAGCTGAGCGACCAACTGCGCGGTTATATCCAGCGTCATCAGGTCCATGGTTTCTCTGCGTTCCAGGAGGAATGGGAAAAGGATCACATGTGGCAAGGTCGCCCGGTTTCTTTGGTTGCGGGCGTTAGTCATATAGAAGGCGTAGTGCTTGGTATTGATAGCCAGGGTGCGCTGCGCTTGAAGGTGGGCGGCGTGGAAAAAGTATTTAGTGGTGGTGAGCTCAGTCTGAGGTTGCGTGATGATTCTTGAGCTCGACTGTGGGAATAGCTTTATCAAGTGGCGCGTATTGAATACGGCTGCTGGCGGTCTTTTCGCGGAAGGTGTTGTCGACTCGGATCAAGCTCTGGTGGATAGCTTGTGCGCATTTGAGAACCTGTCGTTGCGCAAATGTCGGTTGGTCAGCGTAAGAACCAGCGAAGAAACTGCTGCGCTCACCCGAATTCTCGAGCAGACGTTCTGCATCTCGGTCGTGTGCGCCAAGTCGGCCAGTGAAATGTCTGGTGTCAGGAATGGCTATGACGACTATGAACGCTTGGGACTGGATCGCTGGTTGGCGATGCTCGGTGGCTTTCATCTGGCTGCCGGCGCCTGTCTGATTCTGGATTTTGGCACTGCTGTGACGGCCGACTTTATTAATGCCGAAGGTGAGCACCTTGGGGGATTCATTTGCCCAGGAATGCCCTTGATGCGTAACCAGTTACGTACGCATACCCGGAAAATCCGTTATGGGGACTTGGCTGCCGAAAAAGCGTTGACGAGCCATGCTCCGGGGCGCAGTACCGTCGAGGCGGTGGAGCGAGGGTGCTCTTTAATGTTGAGAGGTTTCGTTCTGACCCAGATGGAAATGGCTCGATCCTATTGGGGGGAGCGCTTTGCTGTCTTTATTACCGGTGGCGATGCTGGATTGGTGGCGGACGTCGTGCCTGATGCTCGGATCGTCCCTGACCTGGTATTTGTAGGGTTGGCGATGGCGTGTCCTTTAACTTGAGGTTTGTATGCGTTGGTTGTTCCTGCTGCTCGTTGTTCTCAATGTGTTCTATTACGTCTGGCATCAGCAGGAGGCGCCCTTGCGTGCAAAAGATGTCACTCCTCTCAGCATGTACCGCGGGTCCCAGCAAGATATTCGCTTATTGAGTGAGGCGACTGGTGACTCGGCGGGAGTGCAAGGCGCGCGCCATGCCGGACAGGAGTGTCTGTTTTTGGGTGGTTTGACTCAAGAAAGCAGCCTTTCCGCGCTACAGATGCGTCTAGCGGGCATGAGTGTGAAGGTTCAGGCATCGCAAAAGGATCTTCCCGAGCCTGGATATTGGTTACGCATTGCGCCCGAGAGCCAGCGTTTATTGGGGGATGTGCAGTTGCAGAACCTTTCCAAGGAATTCAATGAGTTAAAACATAAAATAATGCTGTGTGAGGGGGTTGCACCGCTGGAATAGTTTGCATAGAATGGCGCCCGCTCCACAGCGAACACCTAAACAGGTTGTCCAAGTAGAGCGGTGTCAACGCAGCTAACCTCAGGTTTTTAATGAGAAAATGCTTGACAGAAGGTCGGCATAGTATAGAATGCCGGCTCGCTTAGGAGGGGTTCCCGAGCGGCCAAAGGGATCAGACTGTAAATCTGACGTCTACGACTTCGAAGGTTCGAATCCTTCCCCCTCCACCATTTTTAGCGTGAGCTGCAAGCTCCGCGGGTATAGTTTAGTGGTAGAACCTCAGCCTTCCAAGCTGATGATGCGGGTTCGATTCCCGCTACCCGCTCCAAGTTTGCAGGTTGTGCAAAGTGTTACGCTCTTGTAGCTCAGTTGGTAGAGCACACCCTTGGTAAGGGTGAGGTCAGCGGTTCAAATCCGCTCAAGAGCTCCATATAACAAGGCAGATATGAAAATATCTGCCTTTGTTTTAATGGTAGATATCGTTCGTCTAATTCTTCTGTTGAGGGTGTTATCGATGGCTAAGGAAAAATTTGATCGTTCCCTGCCCCACGTCAACGTAGGGACCATTGGTCACGTTGACCACGGTAAAACCACTCTGACCGCTGCTCTGACTCGCGTCTGCTCCGAAGTTTTCGGTTCGGCCGTAGTTGAATTCGACAAGATCGACAGCGCTCCAGAAGAAAAAGCTCGCGGTA
>NZ_JASCPO010000401.1:0-3014 GCF_029960145.1 Pseudomonas sp. PS01299
GGCTTGCTCGCGAATGCGGTGGGTCATTGCACAGTGATGTCGACTGACACAACGCTTTCGCGAGCAAGCCCGCTCCCACAGGGTTACACCGTGTTCTGGCGCTACGCGGCATCAGACGAATACCCCTCTCTACCGCATAAAAACAGCCAGAGGTGATTCCATGTCGTCAGCCACTCCTTCCTCCACCGTGCACCCCGTCGACCGCGTTTTGCCGGTGCGACAGATGCTCACCCTCGGCCTGCAACACATGGCCGTCTCGTACATCGGCGCCATCGCCGTGCCGTTGATCGTCGCCAGTGCCCTGAAGATGTCCCACGCCGACACCGTGGTGCTGATCAGCACCACGCTGTTCTGCTCCGGCATCGCCACCCTTTTGCAAACCGTCGGCTTCTGGAAATTCGGCGTGCGTCTGCCGATTCTGCAAGGCGTGGCGTTCAGTAGCGTCGGCCCGGTGATTGCCATCGGCAGCAACCCTGACGTGGGGTTTGCGGGAGTCTGCGGCGCGGTGATCGGCGCCGGGATTTTCACCCTGCTGATGGCGCCGTTCGTGGGCCGATTGCGGCGGTTTTTCCCGCCGGTGGTCACCGGCTGCATCGTCACGGTGATTGGTTTGCAGCTGTTCCCGATCGCCTATGAATGGGTCGGTGGCGGACGCAACGCGAGCAACTTCGGCGCCCCGGCATTTCTCGCGGTGGCGGTGGTGGTGCTGCTGACCATTCTGCTGGTCAATCGCTATGGCAGTCCGCTGCTGCGCAACATGGCGGTGCTGGTGGGCATGCTGGTCGGCGCCGGTCTGGCCTACGGTCTGGGCATGGGCAATTTCCACAGTGTCGAAGAGGCGCCGTGGCTGACCGTGCCCTACCCGTTCTACTTCGGTTTGCCGACTTTCAGCTTGATCCCCATCGCGACCATGGTGGTGGTGATGATCGTGCAGATGGTCGAGTCGATGGGGCTGTTCGTGGCCATCGGCGACATCGTCGACAAACCGGTGGAAGACCAGCAAGTGGTCAACGGCCTGCGCGCCAATGGCCTGGCCAGCACCATCGCCGGGATGTTCGCCGCGTTTCCGTTCATTGCCTTCATGGAAAACGTCGGTCTGGTGATCCTGACCGGCGTGCGCAGCCGTTGGGTGGTCGCCGTCAGTGGCCTGTTGATGTGTTCGATTGCGCTGGTGCCCAAGGCCGGGGCGATCATCGCGTCGATGCCGACCGCGGCGTTGGGCGGCGCCGGTATCGCGATGTTCGGCGTGGTCGCGGCGGCGGGGATCCAGACCCTGGCCAAGGTCGATTACGAGCGCAATCGCTACAACGTATTGATCGTCGGTTTCACCATCGCCGCCGCGCTGGTACCGGTGCTCGCGCCCACCCTGTTCAAACAAATGCCCGAGTGGTCACAGCCGTTCCTGCACAGCAGCGTGGTCATCGCCTGCCTGGTGTCGGTGCTGCTCAACGCGGCGCTCAACGGCGTCAGCGTGCCAGACACCACACCCGGCAAATCCGCTTCGCACATTCTCTGACTGGAGCCTGCCCATGACTCGACTTCAAAACATCCTGATCAAAAACCCGCTGGCGGTGATGACCGGCCTGCGCGGCCCGCGAGCACGGGCCGGCGCGGTGGACATTCGCGTGGTCAACGGACGCATCGCCGAAATGGCCGCCGACCTTCAAGCGCAACCCGGCGAGCGCGTGATCGATGCACGCAACTGCGTGATCTATCCGGGCGGGATCAACACCCACCATCACCTGTTCCAGAACCTGCTCAAAGCCGTGCCCGAAGGTTTGAATCAGGATCTGCAAGGCTGGCTGGCGAGCGTGCCCTACCCAAGGTTGAACCGCTTTACCCCGCAACTGGCGCGGATCGCCGCTCGGCTGGGCATGGTCGAATTGCTGTTGTCCGGGGTGACGACCTGCGCCGATCATCATTATCTCTACCACGCCCACGGCACCACCGAGACCGGGGACCTGCTGTTCGATCTGGCGGACGAATTCGGCCTGCGCTTTGTGCTGTGTCGCGGTGGCGCGCTGGAATCCGCCAGCGCGCACCCGGGTTTCTCGAAAACCGCGCTGCAACCGGAAAGCCTCGAGCAAATGGTCGGCGATATCGAGCGACTGAAATCGCTGTATCACCAGGACACCCCGGATGCCCTGCGCCGGGTGGTCGTCGCGCCAACCACACCGACCTTTTCGCTGCCGCCGACCCTGCTGCGCGAACTGGCGCACACCGCGCGCGGCCTCGGTTTGCGCCTGCACACGCACCTGTCGGAAACGCAGAACTACGTGAACTTCTGCCGCGAGAAATACAACTGCCTGCCGGTGGAATTCGTCGCCGAACACGAATGGCTCGGCCCCGACGTGTGGTTCGCCCACGCCGTGCACCTGCAACCCGGCGAAATCCGCATGCTCGCCCAGACCGGTACCGGCATCTCGCATTGCCCGGTGAGCAACGCGCGCCTGGGCAGCGGCGTCGCGCCGGTTCCGCAAATGTATGAGGCCGGCGTACCGATCTCCCTCGGCGTCGACGGCGTCGCGTCCAACGAATCCGGAAGCATGGTCGGCGAAGCCAACACCGCATGGCTGATCCACCGCGCCGAACAAGGCGCCTCGGCGACCACTGCCGAAGACGTGATCCACTGGGGCACGGCGGGCGGCGCGCAGGTATTGGGACTGGGCGCGGTCGGTACGCTGGAGGTCGGGCAAGCGGCAGATCTGGTGATCTACAGCCTTGATCATCCACGGTTCTTCGGCCTCCACGATTGCGCGGTTGCACCGGTGGTCGCGGGAGAACCGATCACGGTGAAGTACAGCCTGGTGGGCGGCCGGATCGTAGTCGATAACGGGGTGATTCCGGGGCTGGATATCGAACGGATGCGCGCCGAGGCGTGGGAAGGTGTGCAGGCGATGATGAATATCGACGATTGACCGCGGATCCGCATGCAATGCAAAACCTGTAGGAGTGAGCCTGCTCGCGATAGCGGTGTGTCAGCTGACATTTGCGCTACTGACACACCGCTATCG
>NZ_JASCPO010000402.1:0-3006 GCF_029960145.1 Pseudomonas sp. PS01299
CTCCCGAAGAGGCCGGCATTGCTGGTATTTCCATCGCCTGACACACCGCCTTCGGGAGCAAGCCCCCTCCCACAAGGGTCTGTGTGTCGTCGTGTCTAAGGTTATGCCCAAACAATATTTCTCAAGCTTGTCATAACGTCTCTAAGATCACGTCATAACTCGTTATAACAAGTGATCCCTGATGACCGATAACGTCCTGTCCCTCAGTAGCGTCCCGCTGCACACCCAACTGCGCGATGTCCTGCGCTCACGCATTCTTGATGGCGAATACCCGCAAGACAGCCAGATGCCGTCCGAAAGCGAACTCGGCACGCTGTTCAAAGTCAGCCGCATCACCGTGCGTCAGGCGCTGGGCGATCTGCAGAAAGAAGGGCTGATCTTCAAGATCCACGGCAAAGGCACCTTCGTCGCCAAGCCGAAAACCTTCCAGAACGTCAGCAGCCTGCAAGGCCTCGCCGAGTCCATGACCGGGCGCGGCTACGAGGTGATCAACCGCCTGCGCAGTTTCAAATTCATCCCCGCCGACAAACGTGTCGCCGAGCGCTTGCAGGTGGCCGAAGGCGAGACCGTGGCGCAGATCAAACGCGTACGCCTGATCAACCGCGAGCCGATCTCGCTGGAAATCACCTATCTGCCCAAAGCCGTCGGCGAACGGCTGGAGAAGGCCGATCTGGTGACTCGCGACATCTTCCTGATTTTGGAAAACGACTGCGGCATCGCCCTCGGCCACGCCGATCTGGCGATTGACGCGGTGCTGGCCGACAGCGATTTGACCCAGGCGCTGAACGTCGAGGCCGGCTCGCCGATCATGCGCATCGAACGTCTGACCCACGACGCCAACGGCCAGCCGCTGGACTTCGAACACCTTTACTACCGTGGCGATGCGTTCCAGTACCGCCTGCGGATCGACCGGCAAAAAGGGGCGTGACATGACCCGCAAGATCTTGGAACAGGAATACGACATCGTCGTGATCGGCGGCGGCACTGCCGGCCCGATGGCGGCGATCAAGGCCAAAGAGAAGAACCGCGACTTGCGCGTGCTGCTGGTGGACAAGGCCAACGTCAAACGCAGCGGCGCGATCAGCATGGGTATGGACGGCCTGAACAACGCGATCATCCCCGGGCACTCGACGCCGGAGCAGTACACCAAGGAAATCACCATCGCCAACGACGGCATCGTCAATCAGGCGGCGGTGTACGCCTATGCCACTCATAGCTTCGAGACCATCGAGCAACTGGATCGCTGGGGCGTGAAGTTCGAGAAGGACGAGACCGGCGATTACGCGGTGAAAAAAGTCCACCACATGGGCGCCTACGTGCTGCCGATGCCGGAAGGGCACGACATCAAGAAAGTCCTTTACCGGCAGTTGAAACGCGCGCGGGTGAGCATCACCAACCGGCTGGTCTGCACCCGTTTGCTCACCGACGAGGAGGGCGCGGTCAACGGGGTGATGGGCTTCGATTGCCGCAGCGCTGACTTCCATGTGATCAAGGCCAAAGCGGTGATCCTCGCGTGCGGCGCGGCCGGTCGCCTCGGTCTGCCATCCTCGGGTTACCTGATGGGCACCTACGAGAACCCGACCAACGCCGGCGACGGCTACGCCATGGCCTATCACGCCGGGGCCGAGCTGGCCAACCTCGAATGCTTCCAGATCAACCCGTTGATCAAGGACTACAACGGCCCGGCCTGCGCCTATGTGACCGGCCCGCTGGGCGGCTACACCGCCAACAACAAGGGTGAACGCTTCATCGAGTGCGACTACTGGAGCGGGCAGATGATGTGGGAGTTTCACCAGGAACTGGAAAGCGGCAACGGCCCGGTGTTCCTCAAACTCGATCACCTGGCCGAGGAAACCATCCAGAACATCGAAGAGATCTTGCACAGCAACGAACGCCCGAGTCGCGGCCAGTTCCACGCCAATCGCGGCACCGATTACCGCACGCAGATGGTCGAGATGCACATCTCCGAGATCGGTTTTTGCAGCGGCCATTCGGCGTCCGGGGTGTGGGTCAACGAGCGGGCCGAGACCTCGGTGAAAGGCTTGTACTCGGCGGGTGACATGGCCGCCGTGCCGCACAACTACATGCTCGGCGCGTTCACCTACGGCTGGTTTGCCGGGCAAAACGCGGCGGATTTTGTCGCCGGGCGCGAGTTCTCGACGCTGGATGCCGCGCAGATCGAAACAGAGAAAGCGCGGGTCTACGCGCCGCTGGATCGTGAACAAGGGCTACCGCCGGCGCAGGTCGAGTACAAGCTGCGGCGCTTCGTCAACGACTACCTGCAACCGCCGAAAGTGACCAAAAAAATGCAGATCGGCTTGCAGCGCTTCAGCGACATCGAACGCGACCTCGATCAGATGAAGGCCAACAACGCCCACGAACTGATGCGTGCGATGGAAACCAGTGTGATCCGCGACTGCGCCGAAATGGCCGCACGCGCTTCGCTGTTCCGCGCCGAGAGCCGCTGGGGCCTGTACCACTACCGCGTCGATCACCCGCAGCGCAACGACAGCGAGTGGTTCTGCCATTGCCATCTGAAGAAGGGTGAAGACGGCCGCATGACCAGTTTCAAGAAACCCGTCGAGCCGTACATCATCCCGCTCGATGCCGAAGAAATGCAGGCTTACGACCGCTTGCGGGTGGGCGCGTTCGCCGCTTGATGCATCACCAGAGAGAGTCCGAACCATGGCCTATCAAGCCCAGGAAATCTTCTTCCGCTCCAACGCCCCGGTCACCGTGGACGAGGACAAATGCATCGCCGAAAAGGGCTGCACCGTGTGCGTCGATGTCTGCCCGATGGACCTGCTGGCGATCAACCCGGCCACACAGAAGGCCTACATGGCGTTCGATGAATGCTGGTACTGCATGCCGTGTGAGAAGGATTGTCCGACTGGAGCCGTCAAAGTCGACATCCCTTATCTCCTGCGTTAAACGCTTTCCCCTGTAGGAGTGAGCCTGCTCGCGATAGCGGTGTGTCAGACAACACATCGACATCCAATACACCGC
>NZ_JASCPO010000403.1:0-2992 GCF_029960145.1 Pseudomonas sp. PS01299
ATGGCAACACCGCGGTTTCATAGATAAACCGCAGCGCCTGAATCGCGAGCAGGCTCACTCCTACAAAAAACCGAACCGAATTTGTTAGCACAGGGAGCCTCCCATGCAGCACGAAACACATACCCACGGCATCAATATGTCGGCCCTGGGTCGCGACAAGCAGAGCCTGAGCCTTGAGCAGGAAACCGTGGCCATCGAAGTCCCGGGCCTGAGCCTGTTCTACGGCGAGAAGCAGGCGCTGTTCGACGTCAGCATGAACATCCCGAAACAGCGCGTGACCGCTTTTATCGGCCCGTCCGGCTGCGGCAAGTCCACGCTGCTGCGTACCTTCAATCGTATGAACGACCTGGTTGACGGTTGCCGTGTCGAAGGTGCGATCAACCTGTACGGCAACAACATCTACCGCAAGGGTGAAGACGTTGCCGAGCTGCGTCGCCGCGTCGGCATGGTGTTCCAGAAGCCCAACCCGTTCCCCAAAACCATCTACGAAAACGTGGTCTACGGGCTGCGCATCCAGGGCATCAACAAGAAGCGCATTCTCGACGAAGCGGTCGAGTGGGCATTGAAAGGCGCGGCACTGTGGGACGAAGTCAAAGACCGTCTGCACGACTCGGCACTCGGCCTGTCCGGTGGTCAGCAGCAGCGTCTGGTGATCGCGCGCACCATCGCCGTTGAACCGGAAGTGTTGCTGCTCGACGAACCGTGCTCGGCCCTCGATCCGATCTCGACCCTGAAAGTCGAAGAGCTGATCTACGAGCTGAAGTCCAAGTTCACCATCGTCATCGTGACCCACAACATGCAGCAGGCCGCGCGGGTTTCCGACTACACGGCGTTCATGTACATGGGCAAACTTGTGGAATTCGGCGACACCGACACCCTGTTCACCAATCCGGCGAAGAAACAGACCGAAGACTACATCACCGGTCGTTATGGCTGACAGTTGCGGTTATTCACAGAATTGACGCTGCGGCCCACCGCACCTTACCGGACGCTCCAAGGACGCCACCATGATTAGTAAAGAAGGCCTTACCCACCACATCTCCGCGCAGTTCAACGCCGAGCTTGAGGAAGTGCGCAGCCACCTCCTGGCCATGGGCGGGCTGGTCGAGAAGCAGGTCAACGACGCGGTCACCGCGCTGATCGAGGCCGACTCTGGCCTGGCTCAGCAGGTGCGCGAGATCGACGACCAGATCAACCAGATGGAACGCAACATCGACGAAGAATGCCTGCGCATTCTTGCCCGTCGTCAGCCGGCGGCGTCCGACCTGCGGCTGATCATCAGCATCTCCAAGTCGGTGATCGACCTGGAGCGCATTGGCGACGAAGCGACCAAGATCGCCCGCCGTGCCATTCAGCTGTGCGAAGAAGGCGAAGCGCCGCGTGGTTACGTCGAGGTCCGTCACATCGGCGATCAGGTGCGCAACATGGTTCGCGATGCGCTGGACGCGTTTGCCCGCTTCGATGCCGATCTAGCCTTGTCGGTGGCGCAATACGACAAGGTCATCGACCGCGAATACAAGACCGCCCTGCGCGAGCTGGCGACCTACATGATGGAAGACCCGCGCTCTATCTCGCGGGTTCTGAGCATCATCTGGGTGCTGCGTTCGCTGGAACGCATCGGCGATCATGCGCGCAACATCTCGGAACTGGTGATCTACCTGGTGCGCGGCACCGATGTGCGCCACCTGGGCCTCAAACGCATGAAAGAAGAAGTTGAAGGTACAAGCGGCGAAACCGCTAATGTTCCGGGCAATGCTGACGATAAGTAAGATTGCCTGAGAAAAGCGCCCGGCCCTTTGGCCGGGCGTTTTTGTTTAGGGCGCCTGAATCAGGAAATCGAATTAAAAAGCAGCACCCGCGAACGAAAAGTCCCGGCGTGACTGAAGATTGTTGGCAATGTGCCATCAGTAAAAGCGGTATGCTTGCCGGGATTTTTATAGGGGTGTTGGATGAGCAAGATCAGTGTGTTGGTCGTGGACGATGCTTCGTTCATTCGTGACCTGGTGAAAAAGTGCCTGCGTAATTACTTCCCGGGGATCCGCACCGAGGACGCCGTCAACGGCAAAAAGGCCCAGGCCATGCTGGCCAGGGAAGCGTTTGACCTGGTGCTGTGCGACTGGGAAATGCCGGAAATGTCCGGCCTCGAGCTGCTGACCTGGTGCCGCGAGCAGGACAATCTCAAGACCATGCCGTTCGTCATGGTCACCAGCCGTGGCGATAAAGAGAACGTGGTGCAGGCGATCCAGGCCGGGGTTTCCGGCTACGTCAGCAAGCCGTTCACCAACGAACAACTGCTGACCAAGGTCAAGCAGGCGCTGAACAAGGTTGGCAAGCTCGACACCCTGATGAACAGCGCACCGACCAAGATGAACTCGGCGTTCGGCAACGATTCCCTGAGCGCATTGACCGGCGGCAAGCCTGCCGTGGTCGGTGCTGCGCCGGCGGCCGCTGCTGCGGTCAATCCGTTTGCCAAACCGGCTGTAGTCGCGCCAACGCCAGCTGCTGCGCCGTCGCGCGGTTTGCTTAACAGCCCGCCGGTGCAGGCACCGGCTGCCTCGAAAGCGCCGGCCGGTGGTCGTGGCCAGGGCCAGTTGCGCTTGCCGAGCGGCACCCAGCAATGCGTGATCAAGGCCCTGAGCATCAAGGAAGCGCTTTTGGTGGTGAAACGCACCGACACCCTGCCGCAGATCCTCGACAGCGCCGTGCTCGATCTGGAGCAGGGCGACAACGCCGAAATCGCCCGCCTCAACGGCTACCTGCACGCCATCGTTGCCCACGAGCAGAAAGCCGACAGCGACTGGCTGCAACTGACTTTCCGTTTCGTCGACCAAGATGCGCAGAAGCTCGATTACATCTCCCGCCTGATCGCCCGCGGCACGGCGCAGAAGCACTTCGTTCCGGGCGCTTGATCCTCGTCGCCTGACACACCGCCTTCGCGAGCAAGCCCGCTCCCACCTTTGAAATGCATTCCAAGGTGGGAGCGGGCTTGCTC
>NZ_JASCPO010000404.1:0-2992 GCF_029960145.1 Pseudomonas sp. PS01299
GCTCGCGATAGCGGTCGATCAGTTTAGATCGATGTTAATGACACACCGCTATCGCGAGCAGGCTCACTCCTACAAGGGGTATGTGTTACAGCACGCCATATTCGCGAGCCGTGCGATCTACGGCGATGCGTGTCTTGTCGACCAATTCATCCAGCTCCGCGCGCGTGGCGATCAGCGCCGGGGCCATGATCATCCGGCCCAGCGTCGAACGAATGATCAGGCCTTCCTCAAAACCAATGGTGCGGCAGCGCCAGGCGATGTCGTTCTCGTTGGCAAAGCGCTTGCGGGTGGCTTTGTCTTCGGCGAATTGTAGCGCCGCCACCAGCCCCACGCCCTGAACCTCACCCACCAGCGGATGGTTGCCGAACACCTCACGCAGGCAGTTCTGCAGATAAGGGCCGGTGTCGTTTTTCACCTGAGTGACCACGCCTTCATCGCGCAGCGCCTTGAGGTTGGCAATCGCCACCGCAGCCGCCACCGGGTGCCCGGAGTAGGTCAGGCCGTGAGCGAACACGCCGCCTTTTTCCACCAACGCCTCGGCCATGCGTCGCGACAGGATCAACCCACCCATGGGGATGTAGCCGGAGGTCAGGCCTTTGGCGATCGACAGGGTGTCCGGTTCAAAACCGAAGGCCTGGTGCGCGAACCATTCGCCGGTGCGACCGAAACCGCCGATGACTTCGTCGGCGCACAGCAGCACATCATATTTGCGGCAGATACGCTGGATTTCCGGCCAATAGGTGGCGGGCGGAATGATCATGCCGCCAGCGCCCTGGAACGGTTCGGCGACGAACGCGGCGACCTTGTCGGCGCCCAGTTCGAGGATCTTGTCTTCCAGTTGCCGTGCGGCGCGCAGGCCGAATTCTTCCGGACTGAGATCACCTTCGTGGGCGAACCAGTACGGTTCGTCGATGTGCGCGACGTCAGGGATGGTGCCGCCCATTTCGTGCATGAATTTCATGCCGCCCAGCGCCGTCGCGGCGAGAGTCGAGCCGTGGTAGCCGTTCCAGCGGCCAATCATGATTTTCTTCTCGGGCTGGCCCATCACCTGCCAGAACTTGCGCACGGTGCGGATCAGCACTTCGTTGGCTTCCGAGCCGGAGTTGGTGTAGATCGCGTGGCTGTAGTGCTGGGGCAGCAGGCTGAACAACAGCTCGGAGAGCTCGATCACCTGCGGGTGAGTGGTGTGGAAGAACATGTTGTAGTAGGGCAGTTGTTGCAGCTGCGCGGAGGCAGCGGCGGCCAGGTCCTTGCGTCCGTAACCGAGGTTGGTGCACCACAGGCCGGACATGCCGTCCAAGTAGCGATTGCCGTCGTTGTCCCACAGCGCCAGGCGATCACCGCTGACCATCACCCGCGGGCCTTCCTCGTTGAGGGCTTTCTGATCGACGAACGCGTGAATGTGGTGGGCGGCGTCGGCGGCCTGGTAATCGCGGGTGCTGCGGGTCGGATCGAATTCGGCGGACATGGCGGTTCTCCAGAGAAACGGGGCAAGTGGGGTGCGCGTTCATTCCAGCGGTGCACGGTTAATATTTGTCACTTAAAAATATTTTTGTAAAGAAAATATTTGTCGGTGAAAAAAGAAATCCGTAGGCTGACGCCGATCAGCAAGACAGGACATCAGCACCATGAGCGGGCTCAGAGAACGGCAAAAGGAACAGCGCAGGGAAGTCATCGCGCAGGCAGCGCTGGAGCTGTTCAAGACCAACGGTTTTGCGGCCACCACGCTAGACCAGATCGCGGTCCAGGCTGGGGTTTCCGCGCCGACGGTGGTCAATTATTTCGGTGGCAAACAGGAGATTCTGCTGGCCTTGCTCAAACAGCCGGACGAGCAGGCGATGCGCGATGCCCGGGCCAATCTGGACGACGACAGTGATCCGCTGGAGGCGTTGTGCGAGTTCGAAGGCTTGATGACCGACTATCAACTGCAAGCGATGCCGGCCTCGTTGTGGCGTGAACTGGCGCCGTTTCTGCTGACCGGTGAGTTGGCGCTGGCGTTGAGCCCGTGGAATGCGGCGGTGATCGAAGAGACCAAGGCCCTGCTCGGGCATTTTCAGGCGCAGGGCAAGGTGCGGGCGTCAGTCGATCTCGATGTGGCGGCGACGTTGTTCAACCAGTACGCGAATATGGCGTTTATTCGGCTGGCGACCGAGACGGCACCCAATCGGCAAGCGCATGCCCGGCATATGCGCAGTGTGTTGGGTTTGATCTGCCACGGCATTTTGAGCAACGGCGCGGAATCGAAAGCCAAGTGACGAGAAGCAGAGCGCATGACCGTTCCTGATCAGCAAGAATGGCAACCGTGGACGCCGGAAGAACTGGCGCAACGGCTGAAACACATCTCGCGCCCGTGGTGCGTGGTTGGCGGATGGGCGCTGGATTTATGGCTGGGCCGGCAAACCCGTGCGCACAGCGATCTGGAGTTCACCGTCCTGCGGGACGACTTTCAGCGCTTCCGGCAAGCGCTGGCCGAGCTGGACTTCTATACCGTGCGGGACGGTGAACTGACGTTTTTGCCGGTGGGGCAAACGCCAGGCGAGAATATTTTCCAGGTGTGGGGATTTGATGCCGTTGCCCATGCCTGGCGAGTCGATCTGATGCTTGAATCCGGCACGACGGATACGTGGGTCTATAAAAGAGACCCGTCGATTGTCCATCCACGCGCCGCGATGGTGGCACTGAGTGATACGGGGATTCCCTATCTCAGGCCTGCGGCGATTCTGCTGTTCAAGGCCAAATACACGCGTCCCAAGGATCAAACCGATTTCAGTCAGGCATTGCCGGATTTATCTCGCGAAGAGCGGCGATGGCTGATGCAACATCTGGTTCGGTTGCATCCCGAGCATGAGTGGATTCAGCGATTGCAAACACCTGAAAAATACTCCCGACCCAACGAATGAACTGTGGCGAGGGAGCTTGCTCCCGCTGGGGCGCGAAGCGGCCCCGCTGTTGGGGAGGACTGCTGTGCAGTCCAGCGGGAGCAAGCTCCCTC
>NZ_JASCPO010000405.1:0-2982 GCF_029960145.1 Pseudomonas sp. PS01299
GGCTTGCTCGCGAAGGCGGCCGATCATTCAACACAGAAGTCGACTGACACACCGCTTTCGCGAGCAAGCCCGCTCCCACGGTGGATAGGTGTGTTTCTCAAGTGCGCGGCAGGCGGATGATTGCGGTCAGGCCGCCACCCGGGGTTTCTTCCAGATTCAATTGTCCACCCAAACGCTGCGCTGCCTCGCGGGCGATGGTCATGCCCAGGCCGACGCCGCCGGAGTTGCGGTTGCGCGAGCCTTCCAGGCGAAAGAACGGTTCGAACACCGCCTCGCGCTTGTCTTCGGCAATCCCCGGGCCGTGGTCGATCACGCGGATCAGCAGTTGCTCGCGTTGATCCTGCAGTTCGATGCGTGCCTGTCCGGCGTAGCGCAGTGCGTTGTCCATCAGGTTGTTGATGCACGAGCGCAGCGCCATCGGCTGCACCTGCAGCGGTGCGCAATGGCCGCTGACTTCAACGTCTGCACCTTGATCCTGAGCGTTCTCGCACAACGATTCGACCAGCGCCTGCACATCCATCAACTGCAACGCTTCGCTGGTGCGCTGTTCGTGCAGGTAGGTGAGGGTGGCGTCGAGCATGCCGATCATGTCGTTGAGGTCCTGGCGCATCTGGCCTTGCAGTTTTTCGTCGTCGATCTGTTCCAGGCGCAGCTTCAACCGCGACAGCGGAGTGCGCAGGTCGTGGGAGACGGCGCCGAGCATTCGTGCTCGCTGCTGCACCTGTTCACGAATGCGTTGTTGCATCAGGTTGAAGGTGTTCGCGGCTTGTCGGGCTTCACGCGGGCCGGACTCGTCCAGCGGCGGGCTGTCGAGGTTTTCGCTGAGGCGTTCGGCGGCATCGCTCAGGCGCTGGATCGGCCGGCTGAGCAGTTTGGCGCCGTACCACGCAGCGATCATCAGCGAGATGAACTGGAAGGTCAGCGGCACCAACGGCCCGCCGAACCAGGGGCGCGGCGGGCGATGGGCGAAACGTGGATCCGGCGGTGGCCGTTGGCCGTCGACGCCCTCGGCAAACTCCGGCGGGGGCGGCGGTGGGGGTGGCCCATAGTGATGAAACCAGGCAAAGGCCAGCAGGTGCGCCAGGACGATCGCCACGAACAGCATGCCAAACAGGCGGCCGAACAGCGTGTCGAAGCGCGCTCGCATCAGCCGATGTCTCGCGCGTCGAACAGGTAACCTTCACCGCGCACGGTTTTGATCAACTGCGGGGCTTTCGGGTCGTCGCCGAGTTTTTGCCGCAGGCGCGACACCAGCAAATCGATGCTGCGGTCGAACGCCTCGATCGAGCGGCCACGGGCGGCATCCAGCAGTTGTTCGCGGCTGAGTACCCGGCGCGGGCGTTCGATAAAGACCCAGAGCAAGCGGAATTCGGCGTTGGACAGCGGCACTACCAGGCCATCGTCGGCGATCAACTGCCGCAGCACGCTGTTCAGGCGCCAGTTGTCGAAGCGAATGTTGGCGCGCTGTTCGGTGCGGTCATCGCGAACCCGACGCAGGATGGTCTGGATCCGCGCCACCAGTTCCCGTGGCTCGAACGGTTTGGCCATGTAGTCATCGGCGCCCAGTTCCAGGCCGATGATGCGATCGGTGGGTTCGCAGCGGGCGGTGAGCATGAGGATCGGGATGTCCGATTCGGCGCGCAGCCAGCGGCACAGCGACAGGCCGTCTTCGCCGGGCAGCATCAGGTCGAGCACCACCACGTCGAAATGTTCCGCCAGCATGGCCTGGCGCATGGCCGCGCCGTCGGTGACGCCGCTGGCGTGGATGTTGAAACGCGCGAGGTAGTCGATCATCAGCTCGCGGATCGGCACATCGTCATCGACGATCAGCGCACGGATGCTCCAGCGCTTGTCGTCTTTCTGCTCATCAGTCACGGTGGTCTGGGTGTTGTGCATGGGGCTGTTCATCTGCCAGTAGGCCGCCAACCACAAAGATGGGCTGCGAGGTGGTGGTTTCAGCATAGGCGTCCTGCCGTGAGGCGGGAAGTGCTGATGTAAGGACGTGTTGCGGCTGGCGAGGCTAGCGCGGGCGCTTGTTGGCGGCGTGTCGGTTGTGTATCGGGTTCGACACAATAGCCGCGAGCGCTATGCTGATCACGTTTGCGGCGACGATTTACCGATCATCGGGTGCCGCGCCGCCGCCGCTTCCGCTACAATGCGCGCCGATTTCGACTTGCCTGAGAGCCCATCCATGTCCGCCTGCCAGACTCCTATCATCGTCGCCCTGGATTTCCCCACCCGTGACGCCGCACTGAAGCTGGCCGACCAGTTGGACCCGAAACTGTGCCGGGTCAAAGTGGGCAAGGAACTGTTCACCAGTTGCGCCGCGGAAATCGTCGGCACCTTGCGTGACAAAGGCTTCGAGGTGTTCCTCGACCTGAAATTCCACGACATTCCCAACACCACTGCGATGGCCGTGAAAGCCGCTGCCGAGATGGGCGTATGGATGGTCAACGTGCATTGCTCCGGTGGCCTGCGCATGATGGCGGCCTGCCGTGAAGAGCTTTCCAAGCGCAGCGGCCCGCAGCCGTTGCTGATCGGTGTGACCGTGCTGACCAGCATGGAGCGTGAGGATCTGGCCGGTATCGGTCTGGACATCGAGCCGCAGGAGCAAGTGCTGCGTCTGGCTGCGCTGGCCGAGAAGGCCGGGATGGACGGTCTGGTGTGCTCGGCGCTGGAAGCCACCGCACTGAAGTCGGCGCACCCGTCGCTGCAACTGGTGACCCCGGGGATTCGCCCGGCGGGCAGTGCGCAAGATGACCAGCGCCGTATCCTGACCCCGCGTCAGGCGCTGGATGCCGGTTCCGATTATCTGGTGATCGGCCGTCCGATCAGCCAGGCGGCGGATCCGGCCAAGGCATTGGCTTCGGTCGTGGCCGAACTGGCCTGATCAAACACGCAAGATCCAATAATGTGGGAGCGGGCTTGCTCGCGAATGCGGTGGATCAGTCGAAATTGATATCGACTGATCCACCGCATTCG
>NZ_JASCPO010000406.1:0-2963 GCF_029960145.1 Pseudomonas sp. PS01299
CCGCAGGCTGCTATATTTTGATCTTGTTTTTAAAAAGAAACATAAAAAGATCGCAGCCTGCGGCAGCTCCTACAGGTCGTCATCCATTCAAAGTGCCTCGATCGGAGTTCCCGCTGATGTCCGAAACCCCACCCAATCCGCCGACCACAGACCCGGTATCACCCTACGAATCCCTCAACTCCAGAAAACTCCACGAAGCCGCCGAACGCGCCCTCGACCACTACCTCGCGCCCGCAAACATCATGGCCACGCCGTATACCCCCAGCAGCATGTTCATGGTCAACCCACAAACCGATACCGAATCCCTGCTGGCCAACGCCTGCGAATCCCTGGCCTCGGCCACGGTCATGCTCGGTGATTTCGCCGGCACGCTGGAAGGGCCGAGTCGCAACACGGTGTTGGGCATTGCGCAGGTGGTGATGCTGGGGGAGTTGGCGGTGAATCAGGCGCTGGATAATGTTGTGCCCAAGGAATAGGCGCTGACAGTTCTGGCCTCTTCGCGAGCAAGCCCGCTCCCACAGTGGATCTGCGTTGGTCACTTGTTAAGTGCCCGGCAAAGATGCCTTGTAGGCGTGAGCCTGCTCGCAATTGCCATTAAATAAATCTGTCCCCTTATCACTTCTCAGCAACTAGGGTTTAAGGCGAGCAAACCCTTTCGTATCAATTGAATGTGACGGTGAAGGGCGGAGTTATCTGCTTTCCTGTGGGGCCGAAGAAGTTCAGCGTATATATTCCCGGCCCTTTTAGTGTGATACCCCATAATCCGAGTTGACGGGAACCAGGGGATTTAATGTCTAAAGTCCTGCTTTGAAGCTCACCCATGGGGCTACTTAGCGTTACTACATGAGTTCCTATGGCGAGGGATACGACCTGAAAACCCAAGCTCAAGCCCACGTAATTCGAAAATAACAATACGCTACCGTTTTGAGGAAGATACCCGGCGCCTCCTGACGGCAATTGCATCCAAAAACTGAGAACATCTTTTGTATCTATGACAACGATGAGGTACGGGGCAGAAGTCTGATCACTGCCATCTAGAACCTTCGCAGTGAAGATGTGAGTCAACGCGTCAAGCCCCATCAAGGTGTACGACCACTCTCCGTTTTGCGAGTCTGCCAAGACCTCGCCTATGGGTGTCAGGTTATCCAGAATTTCGACTCTTTGGCCCCTGCTTGCGACCCCGGTCAGAACTATCGTTCTGTCAGCAGTATCACGGCCAGACACAATCATCTGGCCCACAGAGTCTCTTGCCGAAATGATGGTGGGCCGCACATCCTCAAACGCCTTGATCGTATAAGTACGCACCGGAAACTCCACCGCCTCACTTTCCACCGCGCTCTGACCAAGTGCGGCTTTAAACTCCAGTGCCAGGCTGCTGCCATCCTGCAGAGCTTTGAGCTCATCGGCTGGAAGCGGAAAAGTGAAGAACCGGTCAGCGATCCAGTCGGGGTTGGTGAAGGCCGTCGGTGCGCTCCAGATCTCGCGTGTGTAGGCGCTGCCGTCGGCATTGGTCCCGCGCAGGCGCAACCAGACGTATTGGTTGAGGGCGATCAGCGGCCAGTCACCCATGCGTACGGACGCTTGGGTCAGGTCGCCTGTATGCAGTTCCGGGCCGGCGCCGTCGTTGTCGGCCTGCTCGATGGTGGGGCTGGCCAGCGCGCTCTGCGGCATTGCTTGCACCGTCAGGTCAAATACCCGGGACGGTGTTGGATGACCATCAATGATGACGACGTAGGAGATTTTTACCTGCTTACCCAGATTGAACGCCACCACGCTGTTGGGGATCGCAAACTCAAGCCCTTCGCTTACCGCGCGCGGCACTGAGGTGTGCGACCCGCCGGCCGGCGTGCCGTCAGCGCCAGTCCAGGTGACGCTGATTGCATGGTTTGGCAGCAACGCGCTGTTGTCCGGCACCACGATGGTCAAGGTGTCCCTGACCAGCAGCGGGTTGAGTGCGCTGTCGCCGTTGTTCTCCTTGATCGAGGGAGCGAGCAGTTCCAGCGCGACGCCCACGGTGAACACCAACGGATTCGAGAGGCTGGTCTCATCTGTGGCATGGCGCCAGAGCTGGTAGCGGACGGTGATCTTGCTGCCGCGGTTCGGTTCGATGTGCTGGGCGACGAAGGCGGCGTCCAGGTTGATGACCCAGTCTTGTTGGGCGGTTACGGCATTGAATGTGCGGGACCCGGGTTCCTCGCCGGAGATGTCGCCCACCCACTTCCAGGTGGCCTCGTCGTTGGCTACCCATGGCTTCACCACAGGCCTGGGGATGGTCAGTCTGCTGGTACCGCCGGGCAGTGTGGCCGGGTCGAGGAAGCCGTTCGCCACCCCGAGGACAATGGGGGCGTCCAGCTCGAATTTCGGTTCACCCACATTGAACAATTTCGTGTGCAGCGACTCCCGTCTGAGGATCTCGTCGCCGTCGGCTATCAGCAGGTCGTACCACCCCTTCAGGGTTCCGCCGTCAAGCAGCTTGAGGTTGTAGTCATTGACGGTGATGACAAAACCTTCGGGATTCTCGACTTCATCCTCCTCCGGAATGTGCCACTCCAACTCAGGCAGGAAGGTGCTGCCGTCCGGACTTTTACCCAACAGGAACAGCTCAATGCCCATGCCGTACTCGATGGCCGGATCGAACGGAATGCGGACGTTGATGGGTGTCTTCGTGGGATCGATGAAGTCACCCTCGGCTTCCTCGATGATCGGTGCGGCCAGGCGGTGGGCTGCGCCGGTGACTTGTACAAACTGCCTTTTTGAGCCTAACGGGTCACTGCTGCCGCTGCGTTCCAGCCGATAGAAGAAACTGACCTGGGTATTGACCAGTTTGCGCACGTCGGCAATGGACAGCTTGAACTCGTAGTTATGCGGGATATTGTCGACGGTCTGGGGCAGGGCGGTGACTTCGACTTTTTCGCCCTCCAGGGTGGTGCCGAGCATGGTCAAGTGAATGATGTCATCCATCT
>NZ_JASCPO010000407.1:0-2960 GCF_029960145.1 Pseudomonas sp. PS01299
ATCCCCTGTGGGAGCGGGCTTGCCCGCGAAGGCGGAGTGTCAGCCGCCATCAATGTTGAATGTGCCGCCGCATTCGCGAGCAAGCCCGCTCCCACAGTTTTGAACCGTATTGCCAACTCAGGAATTGATTGCCATGAACTACACCAACCCAAGCAAGCTGCAAGCCGCGATCCTCGACTGGGCCGGCACCGTGGTCGATTTCGGCTCGTTCGCACCGACGCAGATCTTCGTCGAAGCCTTCGCCGAGTTCGACGTTCAGGTGTCCATCGAAGAAGCCCGTGGCCCGATGGGCATGGGCAAGTGGGATCACATTCGTACCCTGTGCGATCAGCCGCAGGTCGCCGAGCGTTATCGCAAAGCGTTCGGCCGCACCCCGACCGACGACGACGTGACCGCGATCTACAACCGCTTCATGCCGCTGCAGATCGAGAAGATCGCCGAGCACTCGGCGCTGATTCCCGGCGCGCTGGAAACCATTGCCAACCTGCGTCAGCAAGGGATCAAGATCGGTTCCTGCTCCGGCTACCCGAAACAGGTGATGGACAAGGTTGTGGCCCTCGCTGCCACTAACGGCTACGTTGCCGACCACGTGGTCGCCACCGACGAAGTGCCGAACGGTCGCCCATGGCCGGCCCAGGCTCTGGCCAACGTGATTGCGTTGGGCATCGATGATGTCGCGGCCTGCGTGAAGATCGACGACACCGTGCCGGGCATCCTCGAAGGCCGTCGCGCCGGGATGTGGACCGTGGCGCTGATCTGCTCGGGCAACGCGCTGGGCCTGGATTACGCCGGCTACCGAGCACTGGGCAGCGACGAACTGGCCAGCGAACGTAAACGCATCCACGCGCTGTTCGCCGATTCGCGCCCGCATTACATGATCGACACCATCAGCGACCTGCCGGAAGTGATTGCCGACATCAACAAGCGTCTGGCCAACGGTGAGATGCCGCAATCGAGCTGATTGCTTCTTTTGTCAAAACAACAAAAAACGCCAGGGTCTTCGCGACGCTGGCGTTTTTTTTATGGCTGAAGCCTTGAGTCAGCGCAGTGAAACTCCGATCAGCCTCAGGCAAATCCGCCAAAGCGGATTACAGTTAAAGCATGCCGTCGCACAAGAACGGCACGTGGCGACCCTGATCTGTGAGGAAACACCGTATGCCGTGGACAAGTTCCGAATCCCGCTACAGCACCGTGTCCGTGCTGTTGCACTGGCTGATGCTGGTCCTGTTGGTGCTGGTATACGCCAGCATGGAGCTACGCGGGATCTTTCCCAAAGGCAGTGGCGGCCGCTCGCTGATCCGCGAAGTGCACTACATGCTCGGCCTGACCGTGTTCGTGCTGGTGTGGTTTCGCCTCGTAGCGCGCAGCATCGGCCCGGCACCGAAAATCTTCCCGGCCTCGCCACAATGGCAGACTCTGCTGGCGCGGGTGATGCACTGGTTGTTGTACCTGTTCATGATCAGCATGCCGATTCTTGGCTGGCTGATTACCAGCGCCGAGGGGCATCAGGTGATGTTCTACGGTTTCGATCTGCCATTGCTGGTTCATGAAGACAAGGCCTTCGCCAAGCAGGTTGAGCACTGGCACGTGTTGATCGGCAATATCGGCTACTGGCTGATCGGCCTGCATGCGCTGGCGGGGCTTTATCACCATTATGTGGTGGGCGATAACACCTTGCTGCGGATGATGCCCAAGCGCGCGGAACGCTGAGGCCCAGTTTTGTCCATGCCTTGTGGTGAGGGGATTCATCCCCGATGGGGCGCGTAGCGGCCCTGAAAGAAAGGGCTGCTGCGCCGCCCATCGGGGATGAATCCCCTCGCTACAAAACCATTCACGCTAAATCCTGGTGAATCCGCGGCGCCCCTGCAAGCCACCGGTATGCACGAAGATCAGCCGCGTGCCGTGCTCGAACCTGCCCGCTTCAACCTGCTGCTTCAGCGCCAATAACGCCTTGCCGGTGTACAGCGGCTCCAGCGGAACGCCGCTACTGCGCTCAGTGCTCTCGATGAACTCAAGCAACACCGGATCGACCTTGGCGAACCCACCGCGGCTCGCGTCGAACAACGCGTAGTCCGCCACAGCAAGCCCCGACTCCTGAACAATCGCCTCAACCTGCGGTGCCACGCCATGATCCTCGGGCACCGCCAGAGCGCCGTACACCGGATGTGCACCCGCCTCGGCGAGCACCAGCCCCGCCAGGGTCGTCCCGGTGCCGCAGGCCAGCCACCAGCCGTGGAAATCGCTCCAGCCCAGATTGTTCAGTTGCGTGATCACCTGCTCCTTGAGCGCTTTGCAGCCCAAGGCACCGGCCAATCCGCCGCCACCCTCTGGCACTGCGTGCAGATTCGGGAACTGCGCCTGCCAGGGCTCCCAGAATCCGGGCTCATGCCGCGCCCGATAGCCACCGTAACCGAGCCAGTGCAGTTGCATGCCGAACGCCTGCAGGTCCTCAACCGTGGGCGTCTGCTGTGGATGGCCACGCAACAGCCCAACGGTTTCGAAACCCAGACGCTTGCCAGCCGCCGCCAGCGCATGCAGATGATTGGAATGCGCGCCACCAAGGCTGATGATGCCCTGCGCGCCGGCGCGGTCGGCAGCCTTGAGGTGTTCGGTGAGTTTGAACCATTTGTTGCCGCTGATCAGCGGGTCGATCTGGTCGAGGCGCAGGATGGCGACCTCGATTCCGGCGTTGGTGAGCCAGTCGAGTTGAAGCAATTCGAGGGGGGCTTGGGGTAGCCAGTTGGCGGGAGGAAGAAGCATGGGCGACTGATCATTCGAGGCAGAGCCGGCATTCTAGTCGCTCACAGGACGCCATCGCGAGCAGGCTCACTCCTACAGGATCCGCGGCATGCATAAATTCTGCGAACACCACAAATCTACTGTGGGAGCGGGCTTGCTCGCGAATGCGGTCTGTCAGTCATTGCATAGGTCAACTGACACGACGCCTTCGCGAGCAAGCC
>NZ_JASCPO010000408.1:0-2923 GCF_029960145.1 Pseudomonas sp. PS01299
GGCTTGCTCGCGAATGCAGTGTGTCAATCACTTCAAATGTCGCTGACACACCGCCTTCGCGAGCAAGCCCGCTCCCACATTTGGTCTGCGTCGTTGCTTAATACCCGACCGTAAACCGCTGACGCGAATGCTTCGGCGTTTCCACTTCGTCAATCAGCGCAATCGCGTAATCGGCGAAGGTGATCCAGCTGCGACCTTCGGCACTCACCAGCAAGTGATCCTTGCCAACGCGGAAGGTGCCGGTGCGCTCACCTTCGACGAACTCTGCCGATGGCGAGAGGAAAGTCCAGTCCAGATCCTTCTCCTGACGCAAGGCATCAAGAAACGCCGCGCCAGCGCTGGCCTCGGTTTTGTATTCGGCGGGGAAACCGGCGCTGTCGATCACCCGGGTGTCGTCCGGCAGCAACAGCGAACCGGCACCGCCGACCACCAGCAGACGCTTCACGCCCGCCTGCTTCACCGGACCGACCACGGCACTGGCCGGCACGGTGGCGAAGTGCGCGGCGCTGATCACCACGTCGTGACCGGCGACTGCGGCTTGCAGCGCCGCCGAATCCAGCACATCGACATTCTTGCTGACCACACCGGCACGCGAGCCGATCTTCGAGGTGTCGCGGGCGATGGCAGTGACGCTATGCCCGCGACGCAGGGCTTCTTCCAGCAGTTGGCTACCGGCACGGCCGGTGGCACCAATGATTGCGATCTTGCTCATGACATTCTCCAGTTGGCTTGAGAGTTTCAACGACGGCATAAATCTAATCTTGAAGCGGTATTCCCTGTGGCGAGGGGGCTTGCTCCCGCAGGAGGGCGAAGCACTCCCCGCCTGTTTCAGATACAACGTATTGGCAGGTTTTGCGCCTGCTGCGCAGGCGGGCGGGAGCAAGCTCCCTCGCCACAAAAGTCCTCTCGACCTCTGTTTCAGATCAATCGGGTTACCACTTCATCTCGCCCTTGGCGACTTTGGCACTCAGTTCCAGCGAACTTTCTTCGCCGAGTTTCGGGTAGCGCTTGTGCATGGCCTTGATCAGTGCGGCGGAATCCTTGGCCTTGGCGGTTTCTTCGTCGAAAGCCTTAATGTAGTCGGCGGTGAATTTCACGCTGGCCAGCGAGCGGCTGCTCTCGCCCAGGTAGTGACCCGGCACCACGGTTTTCGGCTTCAGGGTTTCGATCGAGTGCAGGGTTTGCAGCCAGTCGGCGTGGGATTGCGCGGTCTGGGTATCAGCCATCCACACATGAATGTTCTCGGCGACCACCACGCCACCGACCACAGCCTTGAGCGACGGAATCCACACGAAGCTGCGATCCGGTTGTTTGCCTTCAAGACCGACCACCTGCAACTTCTGCCCTTCGAGCATCAGGCTATCGCCCTTGAGCACGCCCGGCACGATGGTTTTGGCCGGCACGTCGGCGCCCATTTTCGGGCCCCAGAAAGCGAGTTTGCCCGCGACAGTTTTGTTGATGTGATCGACGGTCGGCTGCGAGGCCAGAACCACGGCGTCCGGGAAGGCCTTGGTCAGGGTGTCGAGGCCGAAGTAGTAATCCGGGTCACCGTGGCTGATGTAAATGGTGGTCAGGTGCTTGCCGCTGGCGCGGATCTTCTCCACCACCTGCTCGGCCTGGGCCTTGCCGAATTGTGCATCGACCAGAATCGCGTCTTTCTCGCCGCTGACCAGCACCGAAGTCACCGGGAAGATCGCATGGGTGCCCGGGTTGTAGACATCCAGGGTCAGGTTGGCGGCAGCGGCGTGGGCCGCGAAACCGAGGGTGGCGGTGGCCAGCAAAACGCGCTTGAGGGTAGTGAAGCCGATCATCTGTTGCTCCGTGGTCGGAATGCCGTGGTTGGCGATGGGACAGAGCTTAGTTGCCTGACTCGGTACAAAAAATGCGATGCTTGGACATAGTTTGTTTCTGAAAGCGGGCAAATCATGGATCGTCTTCAAGCAATGCGCGTGTTTGTCACGGTGGTGGATCTGGGCAGCCAGTCGGCGGCGGCCGATCATCTGGATCTGTCACGGCCAGTGGTGTCGCGTTATCTGGCGGAGCTGGAAGACTGGGTCGGCGCGCGACTGATGCACCGCACCACACGCAAATTGAGCCTGACTGCCGCCGGCAGCGAAATCCTGCCGCGCTGTCGGCAGATGCTCGAACTCTCGACCGACATGCAGGCCGCCGTCAGCGAACCCGACGAGGCACCGCGCGGACTGCTGCGTATCAGCGTCAGTACCTCGTTCGGCCAGGCGCAACTGGCCGATGCGATGGCGGCGTACGTCAAACGTTACCCCGGGGTCAGCATCGATCTGCAGATGCTCGACCGCACGGTGAATCTGGTGGATGAGCGCATCGATCTGGCGATCCGCACCAGCAATGACCTCGATCCGAACCTGATCGCCCGGCGCCTGACCGTGTGCCGCTCGGTGGTCTGCGCCGCACCGGCTTATTTGCGCGACAACCCGCCACCGCAACGGGTCGAGGACCTGAGCCGACACAACTGCCTCACCCACTCCTACTTCGGCAAGAGCCTGTGGCATTTCGAGGAGGACGGCGAGCCCGTGTCGGTGCCGGTGCAGGGCAACATCAGCGCCAACGAGGCCAGCACCCTGCTGCGTGCCACCCTGGCCGGTGCCGGCGTGGCGATGCTGCCGACCTATCAGGCCGGGGTTCATGTGCATGCCGGGGAACTGGTGCGCCTGCTGCCGGGTGCCGAGCCACGGCAGATGAACATCTACGCGGTGTACGCCTCACGCAAGCATATGCCGGCGGCGCTGCGCAGCATGCTGGATTTTCTCGTCGAACGATTCCCGGAAAATCCCGAATGGGATATGGGCCTGTAAATCCGATGCCCCTGTGGGAGCGGGCTTGCTCGCGAAGGCGGTGTATCAGTCTGGATTCTCATCGACTGACACCACGCCTTCGCGAGCAAGCC
>NZ_JASCPO010000409.1:0-2915 GCF_029960145.1 Pseudomonas sp. PS01299
GCGCAGATCAACTGTGGGAGCGAGCTTGCTCGCGAACGCGGTGTGTCAGGCACGAAGTCATCAACTGGCACAACGCATTCGCGAGCAAGCTCGCTCCCACAGGGGAGTGCGTTCAAGCCCGGGAGCCTAGCAGACGGTCGGTCTCAGGGACAGCTTGCGCGATTGACATTGTCTGGTAGAATCCGCGGCCTAATTACGTGCGGTATTCAACAATAGTGTTGGGTGGCGGCACGCTAGCTGAGGAAGACATCATGAAAGCTGATATCCACCCGAATTACCCAGAAGTTGCAGTAACCTGCAGCTGCGGCAACAAGTTCGAAACCCGTTCGACCTTCGGCAAAGCCCTGGCGATCGACGTTTGCAACGAGTGCCACCCGTTCTACACCGGTAAGCAGAAGACTCTGGACACCGGTGGCCGCGTTCAGAAGTTCGCCGACCGTTTCGGTGCCTTCGGCGCCAAGAAGTAAGATTGGTCATTCTGGAAAACTTCGACGGTTTCTCCAGGCTGATGAAAAAGGCGTCCCTTGTGGGCGCCTTTTTTGTGTCCGCGATTTGGCTGTCCGCTGCCCAGGCGTTTTGCCCCACGCCTGCCGGCCTGAGCAGTGTCAGCGTCCAGCGCGTGGTCGATGGCGACACGCTACGCCTGAGCGATGGGCGCAGTGTGCGGATGATCGGTCTCAACACCCCGGAGCTGGGCAAGCAGGGCCGCAGTGATGAACCCTTCGCCGTGGCGGCGCGCAAACGCCTTGAAGCACTGGTGGCGGACAGCGGCGGTCGGGTCGGTCTGCTCCCCGGCAAGCAGGCCAAAGACCATTACGGTCGCACCCTCGCGCATGTCTACAGCACCAACGGCACCAATCTTGAAGCGCAAATGCTCGCCGACGGCCTGGGTTTTCAAGTGGCGGTGGCACCGAATGTCGATCTTGTGGCCTGTCAGCAGGCGGCCGAACGCAGCGCCCGGCAGGCCGGTCGGGGCCTGTGGCGCCAGTTACCTGTACTGAAAGCGGAGCAGATCCGCACTTCGGGTTTCGCCTTGGTCAGTGGGCGTGTGAGCAAGGTTCAACGCAATCGCGGCGGAATCTGGATCGAGTTGCAGGACTCGGTTGTACTGCGCGTTGCACCCAATCTCGTCGGACAATTCGACAACGCCCGGTTGCAGACGCTGCAGGGCAGGCAGATCGAGGCTCGCGGCTGGGTCGTCGACCGTTCGCGGCGTGGCGGGTTGAAACCGGGCCAGCCACGTTGGCTGCTGCCGTTGACCGATCCGTCGATGCTGCAAAGCGCGCGCTGAAGAAAAATTGTAGACATTTTTTCTGTCGATTGTGAACAGTCCAGCCCTTGTGCGCCGTGGCTCTTGGCCCAAAGTCGTAGGACAGGGCGCTTGACAGGGGTGACCGCTCAGTCTTGTGGGGACTTTGCGAGGCGCGTATCCTCGCTGACCAGTCTGTCCAACAGTAAAAAGCGGAATGCCAAAATGTCTGATCTGAAAACTGCCGCTCTCGAATATCATGCCAATCCTCGTCCAGGGAAGCTGAGTGTCGAGCTCACCAAGGCCACTGCTACCGCCCGCGACCTGTCGCTGGCCTACAGCCCCGGCGTAGCTGAACCAGTGCGTGAGATCGCCCGCGATCCTGAACTGGCCTACAAATACACCGGCAAGGGCAACCTGGTTGCAGTCATTTCCGATGGCACCGCGATTCTGGGCCTGGGTAACCTCGGCCCACTGGCCTCCAAGCCAGTGATGGAAGGTAAGGGCGTATTGTTCAAGCGCTTCGCCGGTATCGACGTATTCGACATCGAAGTCGACTCCGAAAGCCCGCAAGCCTTCATCGACACCGTAAAACGCATCTCCATCACTTTCGGCGGCATCAACCTGGAAGACATCAAGGCGCCTGAGTGCTTTGAGATCGAACGTGCTCTGATCGAGCAGTGCGACATTCCGGTATTCCACGATGACCAGCACGGCACCGCGATCGTGACCGCTGCGGGCATGATCAACGCCCTGGAAATCGCCGGCAAAACCCTGCCGGAAGCCAAAATCGTCTGCCTCGGCGCCGGCGCTGCGGCCATCTCCTGCATGAAGTTGCTGGTGAGCATGGGCGCAAAAATCGAAAACATCTTCATGGTTGACCGTACCGGCGTGATCCACTCCGGCCGTGATGACCTGAACCAGTACAAAGCCGTGTTCGCTCACGCCACCGACAAGCGCAGCCTGGCTGATGCTCTGAAAGGCGCTGACGTGTTCGTCGGTCTGTCCGGCCCGAACCTGCTGAGCGCTGAAGGTCTGCTGTCGATGGCGGCCAACCCGATCGTCTTCGCCTGCTCGAACCCGGATCCGGAAATCTCCCCGGAGCTGGCACACGCCACCCGCAGCGACGTGATCATGGCCACCGGTCGTTCCGACTACCCGAACCAGGTCAACAACGTTCTGGGCTTCCCGTTCATCTTCCGTGGTGCCCTGGACGTTCGCGCCAAGCGCATCAACGAAGAAATGAAAGTGGCTGCGGCCAACGCCCTGCGTGAGCTGGCCAAACTGCCAGTGCCACAGGACGTGTGCGACGCCTACGGTGGTGCGCCGCTGGAATTCGGTCGTGAGTACATCATTCCGAAGCCAATGGACAAGCGCCTGATCACCCTGATCTCCGACGCTGTGGCCAAGGCCGCGATCGAGACCGGTGTGGCGACCCTGCCGTATCCGAAGAACTACCCGCTGAAAAGCGTGGATGACGTGTTCAACGGCTAAGCCGTTGTAGCGCTTCAACGAAAGCCCCGGCTTGTGAGAGTCGGGGCTTTTTTGTGCCTGTGTGATTTGTGGTGTTCTTCGGTGCCTCTTCGCGAGCAAGCCCGCTCCCACAGGTTTTGTGGTGTGCGCAAATGCTGGCTACAACCCGGTCACTGTGGGAGCGGGCGTGCTA
>NZ_JASCPO010000040.1:0-38257 GCF_029960145.1 Pseudomonas sp. PS01299
GTCCAATGTAGGAGTGAGCCTGCTCGCGATTGCGGTGTATCAAACAACAGAGATGTTGAATATACGGCCCTCATCGCGAGCAGGCTCACTCCTACAGGTTGAGCGTCAGTTCTTGGAAATTTCGCCAGCCGGCAGTTTTTCCTTGCTGCGCCAGTGCGGCAGGGAGTTCCAGTAGCGCTCGCCCTTGGCGTCGTCGTACATGCCTTCCCAACGCGCGATAACCAGCACTGCCAGGGCGTTGCCGATCACGTTCAGTGCGGTACGCGCCATGTCCATGATGCGGTCGACACCGGCGATGAACGCCAGGCCTTCCAGCGGGATACCGACACTGCCCAGCGTCGCCAGCAGCACTACGAAGGACACGCCCGGTACGCCGGCGATGCCTTTGGAGGTGACCATCAGGGTCAGCACCAGCAGCAATTGCTGGCTGATCGACAGATCGATGCCGTACAGCTGGGCAATGAAGATCGCGGCGATCGACTGGTACAGGGTCGAACCGTCGAGGTTGAACGAATAGCCGGTCGGTACCACGAAGCTGCAGATGGCTTTCGGTGCGCCGTAGGCTTCCATCTTCTCGATCACGCGTGGCAGCACGGTTTCCGAGGAGGCGGTGGAGTAAGCCAGGACCAGCTCATCCTTGAAGATGCGCATCAGCTTGATCACCGAGAAGCCGAACAGCTTGGCGATCAGGCCCAGCACCACGAAGGCGAAGAAGGCGATGGCGACGTAAACCAGGATCACCAGTTTGGCCAGCGGCAGCAGCGAGGCGAAACCGAAGTTGGCCACGGTCACCGCGATCAGGGCGAACACGCCGATCGGCGCGTAGTTCATGATCATGTGGGTGACTTTGAACATGCTTTCCGAGACGCCCTGGAACATCTTCACCAGCGGCTCGCGCAGGTCCGACTGCAGGCTCGACAGACCGAGACCAAACAGCACGGAGAAGAAGATGATCGGCAGCATTTCGCCGCGGGCCATGGCCGCGAAGATGTTCGACGGGATCAGGTTGAGGATGGTCTCGATGAACGCGTGTTCATGCTGCACTTCGGCGGCGGTCGCCTGGTACTTGGAGATATCCACCGTGCCCAGGGTGCTCATGTCGATGCCGGCGCCCGGGTGGAATACGTTCGCCAGCACCAGACCGACAAGGATCGCGATGGTGGTGACGATTTCGAAATAGATGATGGTCTTCAGGCCGATACGCCCGAGTTTCTTGGCGTCGCCCACGCCGGCAATGCCGACGATCAGGGAGGAGATGACGATCGGGATCACGATCATCTTGATCAGACGGATAAAGATATCGCCTGCCGGTTGCAGGACGTTGCTGATCCACCAGGCTTTTTCGGCACTGAAGTGGTTGAGCAACGCACCAATTGCAATCCCTAAAAACCAGACCGATGAGGATCTGCCAGGCGAGGCTGAGTTTTGCCTTCTTCATTATCTTTACCCTTACTTGCGTTTGACTCAGGCACATGCAGGAACTGGAACGCTCTGTCAGCGGAAAAGTCTGTGCATCTGCCTCCGTATAAGGTGCCCCGAAGCGCGTATTTACGGCTCTTCGGCAGGCGAAAAAAGGCGCAACTATTCCGATGCAAGGTTGCGCCGTCTAATGCCGTAAACGCCTACCCTATGCCGAATCGGCATGAGCTTTTTTAAATGAAACTCGCGTCCCAACCGGTTCGATTACGACATTTCAGCCGGCATAAGTGCCGTGAACCGGCCATTGCAGCGTAGATTGGTTATTTTTTAAACGAGAAATTTCGACGGAAATTTTAAGAAAAAGCCTACGTTTGCAGACTATATGTCCCACTGTTTAAAGGGATTCTTTCTCGATATACGGTCGCCAGGAAACACCGCGTAATGTTTTCGCGCGCAGTGTGAGGCATTCAAAGACGAGCAGGACGCTCTGGATCAATGTTTTTTGCTTCGGATAAAGCTCAGCGCAAGTCCGTCGAGCCACTGAGGGTCGGCGAACCTGCGTCGCAGCTTTTACCCTGACCCGGCCCTCGCGCAGGCACTCCCTGTACCCGTAGGTCACTCCGACCCTGTAACAGTCAGAACGTCCCGGCCCCCTGGTCATGCGCCGACCTTCCTCGGGTGGGCGCAATGGAAGGCAGCGAGGCCGCTGCCTTCGTGTTCAAACTCAGTACCACTTCGGATCTTTCTTCAGGGTTTCCATCAGCAGATCCTGCATGCCCTGATCGGGCTTGCCGAAGAACCTGTACGTGGCATGTCGCGTTGGCGACTTGTCGGACGGCAGGCCTTCGGGCACATCAACCAGCATGCCGTAGGCATCGTCCTTGTCGAAGCTGAACGCGACGATCAAGCGATGGTTGAGGCACTTGTCCGCATTTTCGCAGAGCGGGCCAACCAGATACTTGTCGCCATCTTCTACCACCGCGTTCATCTGCTGTTCGGAAGTGCCGGACAGGTTCATCACCCATTCCGGCAGGCGTTCTTCGTTCTTTACAACGCCTTGCCAGGTTTCGCGGTATTGCGGGTCGGAGCTGAGCAGCTCGTTGACCCGCGCCTGGCCATCATTGGCCGCCATCGCCATGGCACTACCGCCCATAAGCAGGGCGGCTGCCAGTGTCTTCAAAGCAATCATCGTTAACCTCGGCCGCGACGGCCAAAGAAGAAGGAAGCGATGAACATCACCAGGAACACGACAAAGAGAATCTTGGCGATACCCGTGGCGGTGCCCGCGATACCACCGAAGCCCAGTACGGCGGCGATGATGGCAATGATCAAGAATGTAATTGCCCAGCTCAACATGGTGATTCTCCTTACTTCTCTATTTAGGGATATTGCGTGTTCCGGCGCGATGCGCCTGAATTCTTCGGTTCGTCAGAAAACCCAGCGCTCTTCACGTGGCAGTTGATCCAGCGGCTGTGGCTGATCGACATCCATCATGCGCATCGAAGCGCTTTCGGTTTGACTGCTGCTGACTGCGCTGAAGTGCGTCTGCGTGCTGTGTTGAATCGAGATCAGCGGCTCAGGCTTCTGGCTGTTTTCCCAGCTCAGGTATTGCTGGCAGGCAATCAGGGTGATCAACAGTGCAAGTACGCCAAACAGGCCTTGCTGGATATGCAGTGGCGAGATACGCACTTGGGCGGCACGTTGGCGAGTCATCCTGGGTTCCTCACTCTTATTCGGTTAGGGCAGTGGAATCTGCCCGGGCTGAATGAGTTATTGCAGGCTGCATGCCAGTTTTTTATTTGAAAAATATTCAATAAAATCAATGGTTTGCGAGTGAGTAGAATTCAGCGACGGACGCATCCTGCACGATGGGTCATCTACGGTCGTGCGAAATGCATGATTATTTCGTAGGAGATTTCATTCTTATGGAATTGAGAGCACGTCCCGGATGTCAGAAAAGTACGCAGGGAACCCTCTGTAAATCGGTGATTGTTTAAAAACTCAACAAAATCAACGGATTGGCCGTCAAGGCAGGAGAGAGCTACCCTCCCATGGCTCGCATCGTTCAGAATCAACCATGCAACTTGCCCGATTTTTCCGGGACTAACCCAAGATCAATCACTATGGAGCGTAGGAAAAATGGAATCTGCCACTGAGCATCAAGGCCGCATTCTGCTGGTGGACGACGAGTCCGCCATCCTGCGAACCTTTCGTTACTGCCTCGAAGACGAAGGTTATACGGTGGCCACCGCCAACAGCGCGGCTCAGGCTGATGCACTGTTGCAACGCCAGGTATTCGACCTGTGCTTCCTTGATTTGCGTCTGGGTGAAGACAACGGTCTCGATGTACTGGCGCAGATGCGCGTTCAGGCGCCATGGATGCGGGTGGTGATTGTCACCGCGCATTCGGCGGTCGATACCGCGGTGGACGCGATCCAGGCGGGCGCCGCCGACTATCTGGTCAAACCGTGCAGCCCCGACCAGTTGCGTCTGGCCACCGCCAAGCAGCTGGAAGTGCGCCAGCTCTCGGCGCGTCTGGAAGCCCTCGAAGGCGAGATCCGCAAACCCAAGGACGGCCTCGACTCTCACAGCCCGGCGATGAAAGTGGTGCTGGAAACTGCGCGGCAGGTTGCCGGTACCGACGCCAACATCCTCATCCTCGGCGAATCCGGCACGGGTAAAGGGGAACTGGCCCGGGCCATTCATGGTTGGAGCAAGCGCGAGAAGAAATCCTGCGTGACCATCAACTGCCCGTCGTTGACCGCAGAGTTGATGGAAAGCGAGCTGTTCGGTCACAGTCGCGGTGCGTTTACCGGCGCCAGCGAAAGTACGCTTGGTCGAGTCAATCAGGCGGACGGCGGCACGCTGTTTCTCGACGAGATCGGCGATTTTCCGCTGACTTTGCAACCCAAGTTGCTGCGTTTTATTCAGGACAAGGAATACGAGCGGGTAGGGGATCCAGTGACCCGTCGTGCCGATGTGCGGATTCTCGCCGCGACCAACCTTAATCTCGAAGACATGGTGCGCGACGGGCGCTTCCGTGAAGACCTGCTGTATCGCCTCAACGTGATCACCCTGCATCTGCCGCCATTGCGCGAACGTGCCGAGGACATCCTGACCCTGGCCGACCGCTTCCTCGCGCGCTTCGTCAAAGAGTACGCACGCCCGGCCCGGGGCTTCAGTGACGAGGCGCGAGAGGCGCTGCTGGGTTATCGCTGGCCGGGCAATATTCGTGAGCTGCGTAACGTGGTGGAGCGGGCGAGCATCATCTGCCCGCAGGAACGCGTGGAAATCAGCCACCTCGGCATGACCGAGCAGCCGGCGAACAACGCACCTCGAGTCGGCGCCGCGCTGAGCCTCGATGAACTGGAAAAAGCCCACATCGGCGCGGTGCTGGCGACGGCGGGCACTCTGGATCAGGCGGCGAAAACCCTGGGCATAGACGCGTCGACCCTGTATCGCAAGCGCAAGCAGTACAACCTGTGAGCGCCCGACGATGAAACTGGCGATGAAGTTGCGCACTCGCTTGTTCCTGAGCATTTCTGCGCTGATCACGGTCGCCTTGCTCGGGCTGTTGCTCGGGCTGGTCAGCGTGATGCAGATGGCCGGTACTCAGGAAGCAACGATCCGCAGCAACTTCGTGACCCTCGACCTGGGGCTCAAATTGCGCCAGACCCTCGGCGACCAGTTGGTGCTGATGCTGGCCGAAAAACCCGATCCCGCCGCGTTCGAAGCGTCAAAGCAGCATTACCTGCAATTGCTGGATGAAGGCATTTCGCAGGAGGCCGACGGCGATGGCCGCCAGTACGGGTTTACCCAGGCCAAGGCCGACTATCTGAGTTTTCTCCAGGCGTTCGAGCTGTCGCGTAATCCGGGCAATGTGCTCAGCGGCAACAGCGACCTCAGAGAACGTTTCAACATCTTGCGCAATGGTTTGATTGCCGAGCACAAGCATGCGCTGGACAACATCAACGCGGTGCAGCATGACGCCCGGGAAAGGGCGCTGCTGGTCTCCGGCCTGCTCGGGCTGGTGGGACTGGCAGTGCTGATCATCGGCTTTGTCACGGCACATGCGATTGCCCGGCGTTTCGGCGCGCCGATCGAGGCGCTGGCGCAAGCGGCGGACAACATCGGCCAAGGCAATTTCGAAGTGACGCTGCCGATTTCCTCGGCGATGGAAATGAACCAACTGACCAAGCGCTTCGGGCTGATGGCCGAGGCGCTGCGCGAGCATCAGGCGACCAACGTCGACGAGCTGCTGGCCGGTCAGCAACGCTTGCAAGCGGTGCTCGACAGCATCGACGACGGCTTGCTGATGATTGATCGCGAAGGGCATCTGGAGCACCTCAATCCAGTGGCCCAGCGCCAGTTGGGCTGGGACAGTGATCGACTCGGTCAGGGCTTGGGCACAGCGCTGGAGCGCCCGGAACTCGACGCACAACTGCAACTGGTGTTGCGCGGCGGCACCCTTGAGCGTGCTCCGGAAGATTTGAGCATCGAGGTCGATGGCGAATCACGTCTGCTGACTTACAGCCTGACGCCGGTCAGCCACACCCAGGGGCATATTCTTGGCGCGGTGATGGTGCTGCATGACGTCACCGAGCAGCGCGCCTTCGAGCGCGTACGCAGCGAGTTTGTGCTGCGTGCCTCCCATGAGCTGCGCACGCCGGTCACCGGCATGCACATGGCGTTCGGGCTGTTTCGCGAGCGGGCGAAGTTTCCCCCGGAGTCACGCGAGGCGGACTTGCTCGACACGGTCAATGAAGAGATGCAGCGCCTGATGCAGTTGATCAATGACTTGCTCAATTTCTCGCGTTATCAGAACGGTTTACAGAAACTCACCCTGGCGCCGTGCTCCATCGAAGATTTGCTGACGCAGGCGCAATCGCGCTTCGCGGCTGCGGCGGCGGCCAAAGGCATTGCGTTGAACGTCGAAGTGCAGGGGCCGTTGCCGCGCCTGCAAGCCGATCAGGCGCAACTGGACCGGGTACTGGATAACTTGATCGATAACGCCCTGCGCCATACCGCCCGCGACGGGCAGATTCGCTTGCAGGCGCGTCGGCATGGCGAGCGGGTCATCATCAGCGTCGAGGACAACGGCGAAGGCATTGCCTACGGGCAGCAGGGGCGGATTTTTGAACCGTTCGTGCAGGTCGGGCGCAAAAAGGGCGGCGCCGGCCTTGGCCTGGCGCTGTGCAAGGAAATCGTCCAGTTGCATGGCGGGCGCATGGGCGTCTATTCGCGGCCGGGACAGGGCACGCAGTTCTACATGGCGCTGGCGGTCTAGGCTTCGTCATCCAGCCGGCGTCCGGCGAGGCGCCGTCCACGGGTGATCAGTTCAATGAACTGCACCGCACTCAAGGCCTGGGCGAAAAGCCAGCCCTGACCGAACTTGACCCCCTCGCTGCTGAGAAACACGGCTTGCGCTTCGTGCTCGATGCCCTCGGCAATCACCTTCAGATCCAGTGCCTGCGCCATGTGAATGATGTGCGGAGCAACGCCACTGCTCGCCGCGTCATGACCGAGTGCGTCGATGAAGGCCTTGTCGATTTTCAGGCAATCCACCGGCAGCGTCTGCAGATAGGCGAGGCTGCAATAACCGGTACCGAAATCGTCGATCAACACTTGATGGCCGACATCGCGCAAGGCTTGCAGGTTCTCCCGCGCCACCACCACATCGATCAGCCCGCGCTCGGTGACTTCGAAGGCAATCTGCCGCGCCGCAACCCGGTGCAGGGTCAACAGCCTGGCCATGACTTGACCGATGCGCGGCACCATCACGTCGCACGCCGCAAGGTTGACCGAGATGTACAGTTGCGGATTCGCGCGTAGCACCGGCCCCAATTGCTCCAGCAGCCGCTGCAGGACGAAATCGGTCATCTGCCGTATCTGCCCGGTGTTTTCTGCCAATGGAATGAACAGGTCGGGGCTGGTCAGGGTGCCGTCCGGGCGGCGCCAGCGCAGCAGGGCTTCGGCGCCCACGCAATTGCGGCTGTCGAGGTCGAAGATTGGTTGATACAGGACTTGCAGCTCGCCACGCCGAATCGCACCCTGCAGCTCGGCGTCCAGTGACTGGCGCTGACGCACCAGTAGAAACACGAAGAAACCAGCAAACGCCCCCAGCAGCAGGCAGGCCGGCACCATCCACCACCAGACGGTCGGGATGTGCATGCCACTGCGCGGGGTGATCAGCACCAATTGGTATTCCGGATTGTTGGTTGGCATGCGATAGATCAGCCGTGACTGGGTGACTTGCAGGGCCTCGCGGCTCTTCGGTGGCCAGACTTCGCTCGGTGGCCAGGTCTGGGCTGTGCCGAGCACCGGAATCGCTCGCCTTCCATGATCGAGTACCACCAGCAGGCTGCTGTCCGGTGGCAGGTCGACCATGTCGGTCAAATGCCCGCGCGATGTCGCCACGCGGAAGTTGCCGCGCCCGAGCATCAGCGCCGCGCGGTTTTCATCGGGTTCGGTGGTGGTGTTGAGCCAGTAGCTGTAAGTCGGGCCCTTGATGTCCGGCGCGCGGACGACCGACAGTCCCTCCTGCCGGGGGCGGTTGGAGCAGATCCGCGAGCCGTCCATGTAGGCCGCTTCATACACGAAGCGATAGTTGAACGTGACCTGTTGCAGGGTGGCGATCATTTCCTCATCGCAACTGCGCAACGGCTGCGCCTGGAGGTCGTCGAGACTTTCGCGCAATTGCCCGAACAGCTGCTCAAGGCGGGCCAGAAAACGCTCGCCCTGGGCGTTCATCTCCTGACTCTCGTTCTGCTCGATCTGGCGCATGGCGACGAACATTCCGCCGGCGATCAGCAGGCTTGCACTGAGGACAGCCGCGATCATCGCCAAAAACCACGGGCGATAAAACCAGCTACGCAGCGTCGCTCGGGTAGCAACCATCATGGAATATCCGAAGAATTACCAATGAGTTATAGCTGCTGATTGCGATTTCGCCCTGACCGTCGGGCGGGCGTCATTATTTTGTCTGATTGAGTACCAGCAACAACGCGGCTGTTTGCGCGTCCGGCATACCGTCGAAACGGGAAGGGCGGAAATGCATCTGGAACGCTGCGAGCACATGGCGCGTCGCTACATCCAGCTCGCCGGTTTGCGGGGTGTCGTAACCGACGCGCGCCAGTTGTTCCTGGAACCAGCTGATGCTCGGCAATTCGGCGTTGAACAGCACCTGCTGCCGCGCCACCGCTTGTTCATTAGGCCATACGCCCAGGCCTTCGGCGGCCAGGCGTTTCCATGGGAACAGTGGGCCGGGGTCGAGTTTGCGCAGGGGCGCGATGTCGCTGTGACCGATGATATGGCGCGGGCTGATGCCTTGGCGCTTGCTGATGTCCTTGAGCAGAACGATCAGCGACTGAATCTGCGCTTCGCTATAAGGGAACCACAGGCGCCCGGTCGGCGTGTCCTTGAAGCCCGGATTGACGATCTCGATACCGATCGAGCTGGAGTTGAGCCAGGTGCGGCCCTGCCATTGGCTTTCCCCGGCGTGCCAGGCGCGCTGGTTTTCATCCATCAGCTTGTAGATGGTACCGCCCTTGTCATCGCCGATCAGGTAGTGGCTGCTGACTTCGCCGTGGGTCAGCAGTTGCAGCGAACGCGCGAGCGACGCCGAGGTGTAATGCACGATCACGAACTGCACGCGGCTGTCGTGATTGGCCGAAGGATGGCTGGTGTCGTAACGCGGGCCGCTGGCACAACCGGCCAGAATGAGCAGCGACGCGAGAAGGGTAAAAAATTTCATGGCAAGAGGCAGTACACGCAAGACAGTAATGCAACAGTGTAACGTACTGCCTCGGGTCTCGACGGCCGGCGGGCTGAATTAAACAAAATGGAACAATTACTCAGCCCAGCTCGACCCGGTTGCGTCCGCCATTTTTCGCCCGGTAAAGCGCCTGATCGGCTCTTTTGAGCACCAGATCGCTGTGTTCTCCCGTTTTGAACGACGCCAGGCCCATGGAAATGGTGATCGTCACCCGTTCGCCCTTGAAGTGAAACGGGCAGGCTTCGATTGCCGCGCGCAGGGTCTCCAGCAGTTTGGCGCCCACCGCAGGCGTGGTCGCCGGCAGCAGCAGAACGAATTCCTCACCACCAAAACGGGCAATGAAATCCGCTGCGCGCAGGCGTTTGCGCAGCACTGTGGCGATGATCTTCAGCACCTTGTCGCCGGCCAGATGGCCATAGTTGTCATTGATGCGCTTGAAATGATCAAGGTCGAGCATCGCTAGACTCAAGGTGTTGCCGTGTTGCTGCCACTGTTTGATCTCGTGTTCCAGGCGTTCGCTCCAGGCGGCGCGGTTGGGCAGGCCGGTCAGCGGATCGATCAGGGCTTTCTGCCGCTGTTCTTCCAGGTGTTCGCGAAAGCCCAGGGCTTCCTGCTCCATGTGCGCCACACGCTCGGCCAGACCCTTGAGGCGTGCCGCCACTTCCTGCTCGCGGGCATCGCGTTGTTTCTGGTGTTGATCCATGGTGCCGAGCAGGCCTTCCAGATGGTTCTCCAGCACTTGCTTGAGGTCATCCAGATCGGCCGCTTCCTGCATGCTGGTCTGCAAACCATCGACCTGCTCGCGGATCTGCGTGTCCATCGCCCGCGCCGCCGAGCTGTTGTCGGCGTGGCCTTCGCTGGCGGCCTGCAGGTTGCTTTGGAACGCTTCGAGGCGCTCGTTGAGTTGCTGCAGATAGGCTTCGAATTCGTGCTGGCCGCTGTCGGTGATCGCCAGCATCAACGTCGCCAGATCGTCGAGAATCGGCAGCAGTTCGTACCAGTTCAGGCCATTTTTCAACCGGTCGCGCATCGCCTCTGCCTGCGGGCGATGGCGCTCGGGCAAGGTCAGGTCGTCGAGCAGCCCGATCAGCGTGTCTTCGATGTGTTTGGCCACTGAACTGTAAGACGGCTCCGGGGAATCGGGCAGGGCGTACAGAATGTCCTGCTCGGGTTGCTCCGGATCGATGGCGGCCAAAGCCTGGGCAATCGGTTCGGGCAGGGGCAGACTATCGAGGAGCAACGGTGCCGGGATGTCGCCCGGGTGGATCAACTCGTCGGGGTTGAACGCGGCAGCAGGTGCTGGCGCCGTGATCGGGGTGGTCGGCCGTTCGGCTTCAGGTTCGGCCGCTGGTAGTGCAGGTGCAGCAACGGGTTCGCTGATCGGCTCGGCAGCAATGACCGGAGGCACGAACGCGAACACAGGTGATTCGGACTCGGGCTTCACTGCTGGCGTTTGCTTAAGCTCGGCCTCTGGTGGTTGCGCGATGGCCGCTACGGTGACGGGTGCTGCCGGAATCGGCTCGACCGCTGCGGTTGGCGCGGGTACCGGCTCAGATGCAGGTTCAGCGTTGGCCGGCGTCGGCGTCGGCGCCTGAGGCTGATCCGAAGACTCTGGCACCCCTTCACTGTCGCGGCTGCCAAACAAACGCTGCAGAAAGCCCGGACGGTCCGGCTCGGGCGGTGTTTCCAGCTGGCTCAACGCCTTGCCCTGCAAACCACTGAGTTCGCTCAGCAGCAGCGGCATTTCCCGCGCCTGGCCGACCCGGCTGTCGAGTTGCTTGGCGAATTTCTTCAGCGGCTGGGCGACTTCCCGGGGCAGCGGCAGCGCTTGTAGCTGGGTGACCAGCGCGGTAAGCGCGGTGCTGACCTGATCGATTCGGGTTTCGCGACGTTGCTCGGAATCGAGCACGGCTTTTTCCAGGCGCGGCAGCAGGGCGGCGAGGCCGGCGTCCATGTCGTCGGTGCGCACCACATCGCGCATCTCTTTCATGCACTGATCAACGACCTTGTCGGTGCCTTCAGCGGCCAGCGTGCTGCGCACCAGACCGCGGCGCAGCAAGTCGAGCCGGGCGGCCCAGCGACGTTCGAGCTTGTCCTGTTGTTCGATGCTTTTGAGGTACTTCTCTTTCCAGCGCTGGGCGTCGTCGCTCATTCAGGGGTTCCGCGAGGGGCAGGACTCAACGCGGGCAATGCATCGGCCGTGAGCGAACCCGGCAGACGAATCTCTACCGCGACCGGCAGGTGATCGGAAATGGGTTGGGCCAGCACTTCGACCTTTTCCAGGGTCAGGGTCGGGCTGAGCAAAATATGATCAAGGCATCGCTGTGGCCGCCAACTGGGAAAGGTGGCTTGCATCTGCGGGGCCAGCAGGCCGAGATCGCGTAACGGTGACTGTTGTAGCAGATCACTGGCATGGGTGTTCATGTCGCCCATCAATATCTGGTGCTTGTAGCCACTGATCAGGTCACGAATATAGGCCAGTTGCAGGCTGCGCACCCGTGCGCCGAGCGCCAGATGCATCATCACCACCACCAGCGCCTCCGGACCTTCACCGAAGCGCAGCAGGATCGCGCCGCGACCTTTCGGGCCGGGCAGCGGATGATCTTCGATCGCCCACGGTTTCAGGCGACTGAGCACGCCGTTGCTGTGCTGGGCCAGTCGGCCGAGGTTGCGATTGAGTTGTTGATACCAGTAGGGGAAGGCGCCGAGGTGGGCCAGGTGTTCGACTTGATTGACGTAGCCTGAGCGCAGACTGCCGCCATCGGCTTCCTGCAGGGCGACCAGATCGAAGTCGCCAAGCAGGTCACCGATCTTCTGCAGATTGCCTGAGCGCCCGGTGTGCGGTAGCAGGTGCTGCCAGCTGCGGGTCAGATAATGCCGATAGCGCTCGGTGCTGATGCCGACCTGGATATTGAAACTGAGCAAGCGCAGACGATGGTCTGCGGGCAGGCCCGTGGACTCCAGGTGATGCTCGTTGACCTGCGGATCATGCAGGCCAACGCTGCGTTCGGTGCCCCAGCGGCGCATGGCGGTTACCGCGCTTAGTTGGCGGCTGCCTTGTTGGCCGCTCGCTCTTTGGCGACCAGCTGATCAGCCAGTTTCAGGGCTTGCTCGGCACCACCGGCAGAGCCGATGTCGAAGCGGTACTTGCCGTTGACGATCATGGTTGGCACGCCAGTGATTTCATACTTCTTGGCCAGCTCACGCGCTTTGACGATCTGACCTTTGATCGCGAACGAGTCAAAGGTGGCGAGGAACTTGTCCTTGTCCACGCCTTGTGTGGCGAGGAAGTCAGCCATGTCGTTCTTGTCGGTCAGCTTCTTGTGTTGTTTCTGGATTGCTTCGAAAACCGCAGCGTGAACCTTGTGCTCGACGCCCATTGCTTCCAGGGTCAGGAACATTTGGCCGTGAGCGTCCCACGGGCCGCCGAACATGGCAGGAATGCGTACGAAGTTGACGTCGGACGGCAGTTTTTCAACCCAGGGATTGATCACCGGCTCAAACGCGTAGCAGTGCGGGCAGCCATACCAGAACAGCTCGACCACTTCGATCTTGCCAGGCTCTGCCACCGGTACCGGGTTGGCCAGCTCGACATAAGGGGCGGCCGGTGCTTCGGCGGCCTGGGCGGTCACGCCGAACAGGCTGGCAGCGACGAGAGCGGCGCTGATGATCAGATTACGCATGCTTTACTCCTGGACAATTTTGGTCGCCTCGCGCGACCTGTTTTCAGACAGATCCTGGCGGGCATGAGTTCTGTAGTGTAACGGCAGCGGCCACAAAAAAGGGCGGCCAAAGCCACCCTTTTTATACTTGCTGCGACGGATTAATCGAGCGTTAACGTTGCAGGAGATGTCCATCACCGTTAATGCTCGATTCAGGGCGGTTAGTGCAGGCCCTGGATGTAGCTGGAGACTGCGGCAATGTCTTCGTCGCTCAAGCGCTTGGCGATGGTCTGCATCGTCATGGTGTCGCCGTCGTTGTTGCGGCCGCCTTCTTCCTTACGGAAATCGGTCAGTTGCTTGGCGATGTATTGAGCGTGTTGACCACCCAGATGCGGGAAGCCAGCGGCGGCGTTGCCGGCGCCATTCGGCGAGTGGCAACCGGTGCAGGCTGGCAGCCCCTTGGCCAGATTACCGCCGCGGAACAAAGCTTCACCGCGAGCGACGATCTTCGGATCGGCTGCGCCGACGCTGCCTTTCTGGCTGGCGAAGTAGGCTGCGATGTCAGCCAGATCCTGGTCGCTCAGGTTGGTCAGCAGGCCGGTCATTTCCAGAACGGTGCGCTTGCCCGACTTGATGTCGTGCAGTTGCTTGGTCAGGTAGCGTTCACCCTGACCTGCCAGTTTCGGGAAGTTTGGCGCCATGCTGTTCCCGTCCGGGCCATGGCAGGCTCCGCAGACGGCAGCTTTCGCCTGGCCGGCGGCGGCATCACCGGCAGCATGGGCGAAGCCTGAAATTCCCACGGTCAACAGCAGACTCACGATCAATTTGTTCATCAGCTAATCCAACTACGGCTAAGGGTTAAGAGTTATGGACCGGGTTTACTCTCGCTCATCCAAAGGATGATGGCCTGGTAATCCTCGGCACTGCAGTCCATGCACAAACCACGCGGCGGCATCGCCTTGAAACCCTGGGTCACGTGTTGCACCAGCGTCTCCATACCTTTCGCCAACCTCGGCGTCCAAGCTGCCTGATCGCCTCTTTCGGGCGCCATGGGTAGTTGGCCGGAATGACAGGCACCACAAACACGGTTGTACACGGCTTCCGGTTCCTGTGTAGCCTGTGCGCCGCAAAGCGGTATCAGGACTCCGGCAGCCAGCAGCCATTTCGTCATAAAACGACCTTTTCAGGGTTGAGAGCGTTCTGCGTTCTGATGCGCAATCAAGGTCTTTGGCTCTCGTGAACTTCATCCTTCGCTGGGACAAAGCACACACAAAATCTGCGGCATTATATACTGGCGTCACTGAAACGGAAGCGACACCGCGTTCCGCGCCCAATCCCGGCGCCGCCCACATCGGAAATCCCATGCAACTCAAGAATCCCATCCTCGGCCTGTGCCAACAGTCCACGTTCATGCTCAGTGCCGCCAAAGTCGATCAATGCCCTGACGACGAAGGCTTCGAAGTGGCGTTCGCCGGTCGTTCCAACGCCGGTAAATCCAGCGCACTGAACACCCTGACTCACGCCAGTCTGGCGCGCACCTCGAAAACCCCGGGTCGCACACAGCTGTTGAACTTCTTCAAGCTAGACGATGAACGGCGTCTGGTCGACCTGCCGGGCTACGGTTATGCAAAAGTACCGATCCCGCTCAAGCAACACTGGCAGCGTCACCTCGAGGCGTACCTCGGTGGCCGGGAGAGTTTGAAGGGTTTGATTCTGATGATGGACATCCGTCATCCAATGACCGACTTCGACCTGCTGATGCTCGACTGGGCCGTTGCGGCCGGCATGCCGATGCATATTCTGCTGACCAAGGCCGACAAGCTGACGTACGGCGCCGCCAAGAACACGCTGCTGAAGGTGCAGGCGGAAATCCGCAAGGGCTGGGGCGATCTGGTGACAATCCAGCTGTTCTCGGCGCCAAAACGCATGGGCCTGGAAGAGGCCTACACTGTGTTGGCAGGCTGGATGGAACTGGCTGACAAGGGCGCCGAAGCGGCGACCGAGGCAGAATAAGGGAATATCAAAACTGTCTGTGGTGCTGCCAGGCAAGGCAAAAGTGCAACAAAAAAGCGGAGTTTAGGGGACCTAAATGAGCATTTTTTGTTGCGCTTTTAACGCAGCATGGCTGCGCCACAGGCAGTTTTGAGGCAAAAAAAGCCCCGGACTTCATATGGGGAGGGAGAAGTTCCGGGGTTCAAGTTCCGAACCGCTAGGGCGGGGTTCAGATATCTGCCAACACTTAACACAACATAGGAGCATCGAAGGGCTTCACCAGCCATTCAGTATCTCTGAGTAGTGAGTTGTCAGATTAGTTCAGATTTTTTTCAAAAAGCTTTGGAATAACCGCAAGCGCGATTCGAAATAAGCGCTTTTCGGCCGTTTGCCGCGACAGTGTGTCGCGGCAAACGCCCGACCTAGACGCCTCAGTGCGCCTCATCCCAGTTGTTGCCGACGCCGACTTCCACCAGCAACGGCACGTCCAGTTTCGCCGCTTCGCTCATGTGCAGGCGGATTTCCTGACTCACCTGATCGACCAGATCCTCGCGAACCTCCAGTACCAGTTCGTCGTGCACCTGCAGGATGACTTTGGCGTTCAGCTCCGAAGACGCCAGCCAGTTATCCACCGCCACCATCGCTTTCTTGATGATGTCGGCGGCGGTGCCTTGCATCGGCGCGTTGATCGCCGTGCGTTCGGCGGCAGCGCGTTCCTGCGGCTTGTTGGAGTTGATTTCCGGCAGATATAGGCGACGACCGAAGAAGGTCTCGACGTAACCCTGATCCGCTGCCTGCTTGCGGGTGCGCTCCATGTATTCGCGCACACCCGGGTAGCGGGCGAAGTAGGTGTCGATGTAAGCCTTGGCGGTCTTGGTGTCGACGCCGATGTCCTTGCCGAGCTTCTGCGCGCCCATGCCGTAGATCAGGCCGAAGTTGATCGCCTTGGCGCCACGGCGCTGGTCGGACGTCACTTCGCTCAGCTCGACCTTGAATACTTCAGCGGCGGTTGCGGTGTGCACGTCCAGATTGTTGCGGAAGGCATTCATCAGGCCTTCGTCCTTGGACAAGTGGGCCATGATCCGCAGTTCGATCTGCGAATAGTCCGCTGCCAGCAGTTTGTAGCCTTTGGGCGCGACGAACGCCTGACGGATACGCCGGCCTTCAGCGGTACGCACCGGAATGTTCTGCAGGTTCGGATCGCTGGAGGACAAGCGCCCGGTCGATGCCACGGCCTGGTGGTACGAGGTGTGGATACGCCCGGTGCGCGGGTTGATCTGCTCCGGCAGGCGATCGGTGTAGGTGCTTTTCAGTTTGCTCATGGAACGGTGTTCCATCAGCACTTTTGGCAAGCGGTGATCGTCCTCGGCCAGTTTCGCCAGCACTTCCTCGGCGGTCGATGGCTGGCCCTTGGCGGTTTTCTTCAGCACCGGCAGTCCGAGCTTTTCGTAGAGGATCACGCCCAGCTGCTTTGGCGAGCCGAGGTTGAATTCTTCACCGGCAATTTCGAAGGCTTCTCGCTCCAGCGCGACCATCTTGTTGCCCAGCTCAATGCTCTGGATGCCGAGCAGTTCGGCATCGACGAACGCGCCCTGACGCTCGATGCGCGCCAGCACCGGCACCAGCGGGATTTCGATGTCGGTCAGCACGCTGGCCAGGCTCGGGATTGCGCTGAGTTTTTCAAACAGGGTCTGATGCAGGCGCAGGGTGATGTCGGCATCTTCGGCTGCGTATGGGCCGGCCTGCTCCAGAGCGATCTGGTCGAAGGTCAGCTGCTTGGCGCCCTTGCCGGCGATGTCCTGAAAGCTCACGGTGGTGTGATCCAGGTACTTCTGCGCGAGGCTGTCCATGTCGTGGCGGGTCGCGGTGGAATTGAGCACGTAGGACTCAAGCATGGTGTCGAAAGCGATGCCGCGCACGGTGATGCCTTCGTTCTGATCACCGCCGATGGCGCAGTTGGCCAGAATGTTCATGTCGAACTTGGCGTGCTGGCCGACCTTGAGTTTGTTCGGGTCTTCCAGGATCGGCTTCAACGCACGCAGCACCGTGTCGCGATCCAGCTGCTCCGGCACGCCGATGTAGGAGTGGGTCAGCGGAATGTACGCGGCTTCGTTGGCTTGCACCGCGAACGAAAGGCCGACCAGTTGCGCCTGTTGCGCGTCGATGCCGGTGGTTTCGGTGTCGAAAGCGAACAGCTTGGCGTTGTTCAGTTTCTCCAGCCAGACGTCGAAACGCGCCTGATCAAGGATGGTTTCATACGCTGCTTCGGTTGGAGCGGCAGGGGCTTCTTCTGCGCGGGGGCTGAACAGATCGCCAGCCGGCGCAGGTTCGGCGGCCGCGCTCAGTTCCTGGCGCTTGGCGTCACGATCGAGGTCGTTCAGCCAGCTCTTGAATTCCAGCAAGGTGTACAGCTCGTAGAGCTTGGCCGGGTCTTCCGCGCCCATCTGCAGGTCATCGAGGCCGATGTCCAGCGGCACGTCGACCTTGATGGTCGCCAGTTGATAGGAGAGGAAAGCCATCTCCTTGTGCTCTTCGAGCTTGGCCGGCAGGGTTTTCGCGCCGCGAATCGGCAGGGTCGGGACGATGTCGAGATTCGCGTACAGCTCGGTCAGGCCGCCGTTGACGCCGACCAGCAGGCCGGAGGCGGTCTTTGGACCGATGCCGGGAACGCCCGGAATGTTGTCGGAAGAATCGCCCATCAGCGCTAGATAATCGATGATCTGCTCGGGTGCGACGCCGAATTTCTCCTTCACGCCCTCCACGTCCATCGAGCTACCGGACATGGTGTTGACCAAGGTAATGTGGCCATCGACCAGTTGCGCCATGTCCTTGTCGCCGGTGGAGATGATCACCGGGCGATCCGCCGCCGCGCTGCTGCGTGCCAGGGTGCCGATCACGTCGTCAGCCTCGACGCCTTCCACGCACAGCAGCGGGAAGCCGAGGGCGATCACGCTCTGGTGCAGCGGCTCGATCTGCACGCGCATGTCGTCGGGCATGCTCGGGCGGTTGGCCTTGTATTCGGCGTACATCTCATCGCGAAACGTCCCGCCCTTGGCATCGAAGACCACGGCGAACGGGCTGTCCGGGTACTGCTTGCGCAGACTCTTGAGCATGTTCAGCACACCTTTGACCGCGCCGGTCGGCAGGCCTTTGGAGGTGGTCAGCGGTGGCAGGGCGTGGAAAGCGCGGTACAGGTAAGACGAACCGTCCACCAGGACGAGGGGGGCTTGGCTCATGAGCAGAATCAACCTTTTCGGCGGGCCCGGCGCTAGAATAGCGGGACCGTTGACGACAAAGGGACAAGGTTATCATGCGTACGTTAAATCGCTTGCTGCTGGTCGGTTTGATTGCTGCCTCACCGCTGGCCGCGATCGCGGCGGATGATGCGCCGTCGGCAGATCCGGAAGTCACCATCCACACCGAGGGTGACAAAACCATTCAGGAGTACCGGCAGAACGGCTTCCTGTACGCGATCAAGGTTACCCAGAAAGGATTCCCGCCCTATTTTCTGGTGCGTGCGGACGGTACCGATGCAAACTTCATCCGCTCGGATCAGCCGGATATGCTGATTCCGTCGTGGAAGATTTTCGAATGGAAGTAGTCTCTTAAATTAATCGGCGCCGCTGTGCTGGCGGCGCCCGAACTGAGCAGTTTTTAACCATGTCTGTGTTCACCCCCCTGGCTCGGCCCGAGCTGGAAACCTTTCTCGCCCCTTACGGGCTCGGCCGTCTGCTTGATTTCCAGGGGATCGCCGCCGGCAGCGAAAACACCAATTTCTTTATCAGCCTGGAGCAGGGCGAATTCGTCCTGACCCTGGTCGAGCGCGGCCCGGTGCAGGAAATGCCGTTCTTCATCGACCTGCTCGACGTGCTGCACGAGGCCGATCTGCCGGTGCCCTACGCGCTGCGTACCACTGACGGCGTGGCTCTGCGTGAACTGAAGGGTAAACCGGCGCTGCTGCAACCGCGCCTGTCCGGCAAGCACATCAAAGTTGCCAACGCCCAGCATTGCGTGCAGGTCGGCGAGTTGCAGGCGCATCTGCACCTGGCGACTCAGGGCGAGCGCATGATCAAGCGCAAGACCGATCGTGGCCTGGACTGGATGCTGGAGGAGGGCACCGAGTTTCTCTCGCATCTGGCGGACGAGCCGCGTGTGCTGCTGCGCAAGGCGCTGGATGAAATCACTGTGCAGAAAGAAAGAATTCTCGCGCTGCCACGAGCCAACATTCATGCCGACCTGTTCCGTGATAACGCGATGTTCGAAGGCACGCACCTGACCGGGTTGATCGACTTCTACAACGCCTGCTCGGGACCGATGCTCTATGACGTGGCGATTGCTTTGAACGACTGGTGTTCGGATGAGGATGGCTTGATTGATGGGCCGCGTGCCCGCGCATTCCTCGGCGCCTATGCGGCGCTGCGTCCGTTCACTGCCGCTGAAGCGGAGCTATGGCCGACCCTGCTGCGTGTGGCCTGTGTACGGTTCTGGCTGTCGCGATTGATCGCCGCCGAGCAGTTTGCCGGGCAGGACGTGCTGATTCACGATCCGCAGGAGTTCGAGCAGCGTTTGGCGCAGCGGCAGCAGGTCAACACCCCTCTACCGTTCGCGCTTTAAAGTGTGGCGAGCGAGCTTGCTCGCGCTGGGTTGCGAAGCGGCCCCAAAATTCTGGCAGTCAGCCATATTTTGTGAGTGCTGCGCACTCAAGCGGGAGCAAGCTCCCTCGCCACGGGTCTTGTGGGGTTACAACGATTCCAGGCACCCGGCCAGATCGTTGCCCAGCTTCTCCAGCACCTGCTCATACCCCTGAGCTGTCGCCGGTGTATAGCCGCCCAACGCATCCAGCTCCGCCAGTTTCACCGGCAGGCCCGCCACCAGGGTTTCCGCCAGACGTGGACGCAGCGGCGGTTCGCTGAACACACAGGTCTTGCCGACTTCCTGCAGGCGTTTGCGCATTGCCGCCACATGCTGCGCGCCGGGCTGCACTTCCGCTGCCACACTGAATACCCCGGTGTGCTTCAGGCCGTAAGCGTCTTCGAAGTAATCGAACGCTTCGTGGAACACGAAGTACGGTTTGCCCTCGACATCAGCCATGCGCTTCTTCAAGCGTGCATCCAGTGCGTCGAGGCGCTCATCGAAAGCCTTGGCGTTGCTCTGATAGCGTTCGGCGTTGGCCGGATCGGCTGCGCTGAGGTCGGCAGCCATTTTCTCGGCAATGACCCGAGCATTGACCGGCGATAGCCACAAATGCGCGTCCAGGGTGCCCGGGCGGTGATCGTGATCATGCTCGTCGGCGTCTTCGGCGTGGGAGTGGCTGTCTTCGGCAAAGCGGCGCAACTTCATACCCGGCAGGTCCTGCACGGCGACGCTCGGCAGCGTACGACCGTTCAGCACGCGCGGCAGGAAACCTTCCATATCCGGGCCGATCCAGTACAGCAGATCCACCGATTGCACCTTCCGTACGTCGGACGGGCGCAGGGCGTAATTGTGCGGCGAGGCACCCGGTGGCAGCAGCACTTCCGGAATGGCGATCCCGTCCTGCACCGCCGCGGCAATCAACTGCAGCGGTTTGATGCTGGTGAGAACCCTGACCTCGGCCTGAGCCGAACCGATCAGCAGAAAACTGGCGATAAACGCCACAAAAACAGAAAAAAGTCGGGACACGATGACCACTCAAGGAGGCGAGAACGGGTAACATAATAACGTCTCTATCAAAACGCGTCGCCGCCCATGCCTATTACACCGATTGCCAGCCGTCCCCACGACCACTCTCATTGCGTGCACAGCGCACTGACCGAGGCCGATACCTTGTGCGCCCAGAAAGGCCTGCGCCTGACTGCGTTGCGCCGGCGGGTGCTGGAACTGGTGTGGCAGAGCCACAAGCCGCTGGGCGCCTACGACATTCTGGCGGTGCTCAGCGAGCAGGACGGCCGCCGCGCCGCGCCGCCGACCGTGTACCGCGCGCTGGATTTCCTCCTGGAAAATGGCCTGGTGCACCGCATTTCTTCGCTCAACGCCTTTGTCGGTTGCGTGCATCCGGAACATGCGCATCAGGGCCAGTTCCTGATCTGCCGCGACTGCCACGCCGCCATTGAGCTGGAACAGAAAGCTATCAGCGACGCGATCATCAATAGCGCTAGGGATGTCGGTTTCATCGTCGAAGCGCAGACCGTCGAAGTGGTCGGCCTGTGCTCCGGTTGCCAGGGGGCTTGATGAGCAACCCGTTGATCCGTCTTGAGCAGGTTGCCGTCACGTTTGCCGGGCAGACCGTGCTGGACAACATCGAGCTGAGTGTCGAACCGGGGCAGATCGTCACCCTGATCGGCCCCAACGGCGCCGGCAAGACCACACTGGTGCGCGCCGTGCTTGGCCTGCTGAAGCCTGACAGCGGCAGTGTCTGGCGCAAGCCGAAACTGCGCGTCGGCTACATGCCGCAAAAACTTCACGTCGACCCGACCTTGCCGCTGTCGGTACTGCGCTTCCTGCGCCTGGTGCCCGGCGTAGACCGTCCGCGTGCATTGGCGGCGCTCAAGGAAGTCGGCGCCGAACACGTCATCGACAGCCCGGTGCAAAGTGTTTCCGGTGGCGAAATGCAGCGCGTGCTGCTGGCCCGGGCGCTGCTGCGCGAGCCGGAGCTGTTGGTGCTGGATGAGCCGGTGCAGGGCGTCGATGTCGCCGGGCAGGCCGAGCTGTACAGCCTGATCACCCGCCTGCGTGACCGTCACGGCTGCGGCGTGCTGATGGTGTCCCACGATTTGCATCTGGTGATGAGCACCACCGATCAGGTGGTTTGTCTGAATCGCCACGTCTGCTGTTCCGGGCATCCGGAGCAGGTCAGCGGCGATCCGGCGTTCGTCGAGCTGTTCGGCAAGAACGCACCGAGCCTGGCGATCTATCACCACCATCACGACCACGCCCACGACCTGCACGGTTCGGTGGTCAAGGCGCCCGGTGCGGGCCACACCCACGTTCACGGAGACCACTGCAAGCATGGCTGATTTTCTGTTGTATGCCCTGCTTGCAGGTCTGGCGCTGGCGCTGGTCGCCGGGCCGTTGGGTTCGTTCGTGGTCTGGCGGCGCATGGCCTACTTCGGCGACACCCTGTCACACGCTGCGCTGCTCGGCGTGGCCCTGGGCTTTCTGCTGGATGTCAGCCCGGCGGTCGCGGTGACCGTCGGCTGCCTGCTGCTGGCGGTGCTGCTGGTGACCTTGCAACAGCGTCAGCCGCTGGCCTCCGACACGCTTTTGGGAATTCTCGCACCGAGCACGCTCTCTCTCGGGCTGGTGGTACTAAGCTTCATGCATGAAGTGCGGATCGACCTGATGGCCTATCTGTTCGGCGACCTGCTGGCGATCAGCCCGACTGACCTGGCGTGGATCCTCGGCGGCAGCGCGGCGGTACTGGTGTTGCTGGTGACGCTGTGGCGGCCGCTGCTGGCGATCACCGTGCATGAGGAATTGGCCAAGGTCGAAGGCCTGCCGGTGGCGGGCCTGCGCATGGCGCTGATGCTGTTGATTGCGGTGGTGATCGCGGTGGCGATGAAAATCGTCGGTGTGTTGCTTATTACTTCGCTGCTGATCATTCCGGCGGCTGCGGCACAACGTCACGCCCGCTCGCCGGAGCAGATGGCCGTGGGCGCGAGCCTGCTGGGCATGCTCGCCGTATGTGGCGGGCTGGCGTTGTCATGGTTCAAGGACACCCCGGCGGGGCCGTCGATCGTTGTGACGGCGGCCGCACTGTTTCTGCTGAGTTTTGTTCTGCCCCGTCGAGGGGTGTAGACTTGCTCGCTTTTTGCGCAATTAGAGAGTCGCAGGAATGAAGCCGTTCGCCTCCCGTTATCTGCTCCTTGTCGCATTTTCCGTGCTGCTGGGCGCCTGCCAAAGCACGCCGCCGGTGGCCGAAGCCCCCGACGCGCGGGCCACGGCCATCGCACAGCTGGAGCAAAGCCTGGCCAGCAGCGAACTGGCCACCGCCGAAGACCAACTGGCCGCCTTGCAGGCACAAACCCCCAACGATCAGTCCCTGGAGCAATACCAGCGCCAGTTGGCTGAGGCCTACCTGCGCCGCAGCCAGATCGTATTGCAAAAGGGTGATGTGAACGCCGCAGCCACTGCGCTGAGCCGTGCCCGTGCCCTGATGCCGAAAGCCCCGGCGCTGACCGGTGGCGTCAATGGTGCCATCACCGAAGCGCGCAAAGCCGAGCTGGAGAAAGCCGAAGCGGCGCTGCTGGCGGCCGAAGCCAAGCCGAAAGCCAAGGTCATCGATCCGACTGCCGAAAGCACCACGGTGGCGCTGAACATCAACGATAGCCGCAAGCTTCGCCGGCAACTCGACGCGATCGCCGCCGATGTGGTGAATTATGAGTGTGCCGTGAGCATTCAGGCGCCGCGCACCCAGGATTACCCATGGCTGGCGACGTTGCTGAGCAAGCGCGTGAAGAAACTCAATCCGGATTTTGAGCTGAAGATTGAAAAACAGATCCTGCGCACGGTGCCGGCGCAGATGGTTCTGATTCCAGCCAAACCCTAAAAGCTTCGCGAGCAGGCTCGCTCCCACAGGTACAGCGTGAACCCTGTGGGAGCGGGCTTGCTCGCGAAAGCGTCCTCTCAGCCAGCCAAGAACTTAAGCTGGAATGGCCTTAGCCTTAGGCTCCCGCGCCCAGACCCGATGCTGCCCGATCGCCGCGAAGAACGGCTTGGTCAACCCCGGCACATCCTTGCCCTGCAGCAGTCCTGCATCCGCTTCCAGCTTCAGTAGATCCTGCAACTGCTTGGCCTCGCCGTGGAGCGCAATCGCCTTGAGGTGCTTGTAGGCTTCCAGCAGGTAATGCAGCGCCACGCCGTCGCCACTCAACGCCTTGATCGACGCCGCACCACCCGGCACGAACACCGCATCGAAGATCACTGAAGGCATACCTTCCATGGATGCGTCCACCGGCAGGGCTTTGCCGTCGGCAGTCTTCACCGGTGCCGAAGTCGGGCCGAGCAGCTTGGCGTGCGCACCTTCTGCTTCCAAGGCCTTTTTCATCGCATCAATCGCTGCACCATCGACGCCGTTAGCGGCAAGAATCGCCACTTTGCGGGTTTTGATGTCCTCTGGCAGCAGATTCGCCTGACTCAGCGCTGGCGAATGATCGAACGAGGTTTTACGCACCTCGACCGTGCCTTTGCCTGGCGCTGGCAATCCGAGGTTGGCCGCCACACGTTTGGCCAATTCCAGGTCAATGTTGGCGAGAATCTCGTTCACCTGCCGTGCACGGATGAACTCGCGTTCGACCTTGCCCAGCTCGAAGCTGTAGGCGGCGATGATGTGCTCCTTCTCGTGCTCACTCATGCTGTTGAAGAACAGCCGCGCCTGGGAGAAATGATCGCTGAACGACTCGCTGCGCTGACGGATCTTGTTCGCATCGATGCGTTCCGGGTAGCTCTCGAAGCCGCCGTCCTGCGCGGCTGGCGGAGTCTCTTTCGGCCAGCCGCCATCAATCGAGTTCGGCTCGTAGGACGCGCGCCCCTTGTCGATCACCGTGCGGTGCTGCGCGTCGCGCTGGCCGTTATGGAATGGCGCGACCGGGCGGTTGATCGGCAGCTCATGAAAGTTCGGCCCACCGAGTCGGCTGATCTGCGTATCGGTGTAGGAAAACAGCCGGCCTTGCAGTAGCGGATCGTTGGAGAAGTCGATCCCCGGCACGATGTGGCCCGGGCAGAATGCGACCTGCTCGGTCTCGGCAAAGAAGTTGTCCGGGTTGCGGTTCAGGGTCATCTTGCCCAGCGGGGTGATCGGCACGATTTCTTCGGGGATCAGCTTGGTCGGGTCGAGGATGTCGAAATCGAAGTCGTGTTCGTTTTCCTCCTCGATGATTTGTACGCCCAGCTCCCATTCCGGGTAGTCGCCCATCTCGATGGCTTCCCAGAGATCGCGACGGTGGTAGTCGGTGTCTTTACCGGCGAGCTTCTGCGCCTCGTCCCACACCAGCGAACAGGTGCCGGCGGTAGGGCGCCAGTGGAATTTGACGAAGCGCGATTTGCCCTCGGCGTTGACCAGGCGGAAGGTGTGCACGCCAAAGCCCTGCATGCTGCGCAGGCTTTTCGGGATTGCCCGGTCGGACATCGCCCAGATCACCATGTGCGCCGATTCCGGCACCAGCGAGACGAAGTCCCAGAACGTGTCGTGGGCCGAGCCGCCGGTTGGGATCTCATTGTGCGGCTCGGGTTTCACCGCGTGGACAAAGTCGGGGAACTTGATCGCGTCCTGGATGAAGAACACTGGCATGTTGTTGCCGACCAGATCGAAGTTGCCTTCGTCGGTGAAGAACTTCACCGCGAAACCGCGCACGTCGCGCACGGTGTCACCGGAACCGCGCGGCCCCTGCACGGTGGAAAAACGCACGAACACTGGAGTCTTTTTCCCCGGATCCTGCAGGAAGCCGGCCTTGGTCAGTGTCGAATGGTTCTCGTAGGCCTGGAAGAAACCATGCGCGCCAGTGCCGCGCGCGTGAACGATGCGCTCTGGAATGCGTTCGTGGTCAAAGTGCGTGATTTTCTCACGCATGATGAAGTCTTCCAGCAACGACGGCCCGCGCGGGCCGGCCTTGAGGGTGTTCTGGTTATCGGCGACCTTCACCCCCTGATTGGTGCGCAGGGCCTGGCCGGTAGCGTCGGAGCGAAATTTCTCCAGGCTGTCGAGTTTGGCGTTGGTGTTGGCGCGATCCTTGGTATCGGTTCCGGCCAGTTGGCTTTTGTCGGTCGTAGGTTTCTTGCTGCTCATCAGACGTAAACTCCTCGGTTGACCCCGTTTCAACGGGGACTCTTGAGCTTTTCCGGGCACGGTTACCCAGGGTTTCAAGTCGCTTAACTAGTGACCAATGAGCGGGAACGGGCGTTCCTTTTTTATGACCTTTGATCTTGTTATTGCCAAATCGAAGGTTAATTGCGAAATAAATGCTAAGAACCTCTATACGGACAGGCTAAAATGCGCGCCCGGCTAACCGCTGATCCTTTTCTAACGCGCCCCACAAGGTTCGCTACGTGATCGAGTTTCAAAACGTCCACAAAACTTACCGCGTCGCCGGTAAGGACATCCCCGCCCTGCACCCGACCAGTCTTTCGATTGAAAACGGTCAGGTCTTCGGCCTGATCGGCCATTCCGGTGCGGGTAAAAGTACCCTGCTGCGTCTGATCAATCGCCTGGAAGATTCCAGCGGCGGCAAGATCATCGTCGACGGCGAAGAAGTCACCGCGCTGGACGCCAACGGCCTGCGCCGTTTCCGCCAGCAAGTCGGGATGATCTTCCAGCACTTCAACCTGCTCGCCTCCAAGACCGTGGCCGACAACGTCGCGCTGCCGCTGACCTTGGCCGGCGAACTGTCGAGCAGTGAAATCAATCAACGCGTCGCCGAGTTGCTGGCGCGGGTCGGTCTGTCCGATCACGCCAAGAAGTATCCGGCGCAGCTGTCCGGCGGCCAGAAACAGCGCGTCGGCATCGCCCGCGCCCTGGCGACCAAGCCGAAAATTCTGCTGTGCGACGAGGCCACCAGCGCCCTCGACCCGCAGACCACCGCGTCGGTTCTGCAACTGCTGGCCGAGATCAATCGTGAACTGAAGCTGACCATCGTCCTGATCACCCACGAGATGGATGTGATCCGTCGGGTCTGCGATCAGGTGGCAGTGATGGACGCAGGGGTGATCGTCGAGCAAGGTTCGGTGGCCGATGTGTTCCTGCATCCGCAGCACCCGACCACCAAGCGTTTCGTCCAGGAAAGCGAGCAGATCGACGAAAGCGAACAGCGCGACGACTTCGCTCACGTGCCGGGTCGCATCGTGCGTCTGACCTTCCAGGGCGAAGCGACCTACGCGCCGTTGCTCGGTACCGTTGCCCGGGAAACCGGGGTCGACTACAGCATCCTCGCCGGTCGCATCGACCGCATCAAAGACATTCCTTACGGGCAATTGACCCTCGCCGTCACCGGTGGCGACATGGAAGCGGCTTTCGCCCGCTTCACCGCCGCTGACGTTCATATGGAGGTGCTGCGTTAATGGAAATGCTCAAGGCTTTCTTCGAAAACATCGATTGGCTGGAAATCTGGCTGGCCACTGGCGACACCCTGCTGATGCTCGGTGGTTCGCTGCTGTTCACCGTATTGCTCGGCCTGCCGTTGGGTGTGCTGCTGTTTCTCTGCAGCCCGCGTCAGTTGCTGGAAAACCGTGGCCTCTACGCCTTCATGTCGTTGGCGGTGAACATCCTGCGTTCGTTGCCGTTCATCATTCTGTTGATCGTGATGATCCCGTTCACCGTGCTGATCACCGGCACTTCGCTGGGCGTGGCCGGTGCGATTCCGCCGTTGGTGGTGGGTGCGACGCCGTTCTTCGCGCGTCTGGTGGAAACCGCGCTGCGTGAAGTCGATCGCGGCATCATCGAAGCCACCCAGTCGATGGGCGCGACCACCCGGCAGATCATCATGAACGCCTTGCTGCCGGAGGCCCGTCCGGGCATCTTCGCAGCGATTACGGTGACCGCGATTACTCTGGTGTCCTACACGGCAATGGCCGGTGTGGTCGGCGCCGGTGGTCTGGGTGACCTGGCGATCCGTTTCGGCTACCAGCGTTTCCAGACTGACGTGATGATCGTTACCGTGGTGTTGCTGCTGATTCTGGTACAAGTGCTGCAAATGGTCGGCGACCGACTGGTCGTGCATTTCTCGCGCAAATAACCGGTTTTTGTAATCAAGAGATGAGCCGGCCATTCGCTGGCAGGCGCCAGACGGGCGCCTCATAAGGAGTTAGCTGAATGAAAAAACTGATCGCTGCTTTCGCTGCCGTAGCCGCTTTTTCGGCCCACGCTGAAACCCTGACCGTTGCCGCCACCCCGGTGCCGCACGCGGAAATCCTCGAATTCGTGAAGCCGGCCCTGGCCAAAGAAGGCGTGGAGCTGAAGGTCAAGGTCTTCACCGACTACATTCAGCCGAACGTGCAGGTGGCTGAAAAGCGCCTGGACGCCAACTTCTTCCAGCACCAGCCGTACCTCGATGAGTTCAACAAGGCCAAGGGCACCAGCCTGGTGGCGGTGACCGGCGTGCATCTGGAGCCACTGGGCGCCTACTCGAACAAGATCAAGGATCTGAAGGACCTGCCAAGCGGCGCCAACGTGGTGATCCCGAACGACGCCACCAACGGCGGCCGTGCACTGTTGCTGCTGGCCAAGGCCGGCCTGATCACCCTGAAGGATCCGACCAACATTCTGTCGACCCCGAAAGACATCGCGCAGAACCCGAAAGACCTGAAAATCCGTGAGCTGGAAGCCGCGACCATCCCGCGCGTGCTGACCCAGGTCGATCTGGCGCTGATCAACACCAACTACGCGCTGGAAGCCAAACTCGATCCGTCCAAGGACGCGCTGGTGATCGAAGGCAACGACTCGCCGTACGTCAACATCCTGGTGTCCCGTGCGGACAACAAGGACAGCGCCGCGATGCAGAAACTGGCGGCTGCGCTGCACAGCCCGGAAGTGAAGAAATTCATCACCGAGAAGTACAAAGGCGCGGTATTGCCGGCGTTCTGATTTGGGTTGTTGCAAAAAAAAGGGGGCGCCATGAGCGCCCCCTTTTTTTTTGCCTGAAACACCGTCCTTGTGGGAGCGGGCTTGCTCGCGAATGCGGTGTGTCAGCCAACATTTCTTTATCTGACCCACTGCATTCGCGAGCAAGCCCGCTCCCACAATGGTTCAGTGGTGTTGCTACTTGCGGTTAAGCATCACCGGCAGCTGCGCAACCAGTTTGGCGTTGTTCAACGGCGCACGAATAAACCCGCGCTGCGTCCCATCCGGCCCGATCACCGCCAGATTGCCGCTATGGTCGACGGTGTAATTCGGTTTGCTGGTATCGGCCGGAATGAACGGAATACTCACCGCATTCGCGACCTTCTGCAGTTCTTCGATCGACTTCGGCGTCAGGCCCACGAACTGTGGATCGAAGTAGCCCAGGTACTGCTTCAACTGCTGCGGGTTATCGCGGTTCGGGTCGACGCTGACCAGCACGATCTGCAACTTATCCACAGCATCCTTGGGCAACTCGCTCTTGATCTGGCGCAGTTGGGCGAGGGTGGTCGGGCAGATGTCCGGGCAGAAGGTGTAGCCGAAAAACAGCAGGCTCCACTTGCCTTTCAACTCGTCGATGGCGACCGGTTGGCCGTCCTGATTGGTCATGGTCACGCCCGGCAACGTGCGGCTCTGCGGCAGCAGGATGATGCCGGCGTCGATCAGCGCGGTGGGGTCGCCCTGGCCTTTGCCACTCAGGACTTTGTTGACGGTCAGGCCCAGGATCAGCGCGATCACGGCGACGAGAATGAAGACGGTTTTCTGGGTTCGAGTCATAGGTTCAACAGTAAGTAGTGGTCTACGAGCAGGGCGATGAACAACAGGAACAAGTAATAAATAGAGTACTTGAAGGTGTTGATCGCCGCGTGCGGCCGAGTGCCACGGTACAGCACCACGGCCCATTGCAGAAACCTTGCGCCCAGCGCGAGGGCGCAGATGAGGTAGAGCACGCCGCTCATGTGGATCACGTACGGCAGCAGGCTCACCGCGAGCAGGGCGAAGGTGTACAGCAGAATATGCACCTTGGTGTAGTGCTCGCCGTGGGTTACCGGCAGCATCGGGATGTCGGCCTTGGCGTACTCCTCCTTGCGATGGATCGCCAGCGCCCAGAAATGCGGCGGGGTCCAGGCGAAGATGATCAGCACCAGCAGCAACGGTTCGGCGCTGACATGGCCGGTGGCGGCAGTCCAGCCGAGCAGCGGTGGGGCAGCGCCGGCCAGGCCGCCAATGACGATATTCTGTGGCGTCGCGCGTTTGAGGAAGCCGGTGTAGATCACCGCGTAGCCGAGTAACGAAGCGAGGGTCAGCCATGCGGTCAGCGCATTGGTGAAAGTCAGCAGCATCGCCTGCCCGAGCAGCGCCAGCACCAGCGCAAAGGTCAGCGCCGCTGCCGGCGAAACCCGGCCCTCGGCCAATGGCCGTTTGTGCGTGCGCGCCATCACCGCGTCGATACGCCGATCCACCACATGATTGACCGCCGCCGCGCCGCCGGCACACAACGCAATCCCCAGATTGCCGAACACCAGCACCGTCCACGGCACCCCGGCGCGGGTCGCGAGGAACATGCCGACCAGCGAGGTGATCAGCATCAGCACCACCACTTTCGGCTTGGTCAGCTCCAGATAGTCACGCCATAGCGCTTGCGCGGGACGTTCGCCGATCAGAAGCGCCATGGCGTTTCTCCTTTAATGGTGATGGGCGCCGCCGAATGTTTACGTGGGCTCAAACGCCAGCGCGCCAATATCGGCTGTTTGACCCGGACCAGACTGGTGCGCGCGTGGTAATTGACCAGCACCATGCTCAGCAGCAGCGCGGCGCCACCGGCGTTGTGGGCCACGGCCACCGGAAGTGGCAGATGGAACAGCACGTTGCTGATGCCAAGGGTGATCTGTGCGCCGAGGGCAATGACGACTAGCCCGGCCAAACGCGTCATGCCGACAGCCCTGAGTTGCCAGGCCAGACCGAGCAGGACGATCGTCACCAGCAGCGCGCCGATACGGTGGGTCAGGTGAATCGCCGTGCGCGCGTCGCTGTCGAGCTGACCGCCGAGGTAATTGGGGCCGATGTGCTGGGTCAGGTGAAAGCCGTTGGCGAAGTCCGCCGGTGGCAGCCATTGACCGTGACAGGTCGGGAAGTCGATGCAGGCCACCGCCGCGTAGTTGGAACTGACCCAACCACCCAGTGCGATCTGGCCGATCACCAGCAACAGCCCCGCCGTCGCCCAATACTGCAAGCGCCTGGGCACGGTCAGCGCCGGCAGCACGCCGGACAATCTCAAGGTCAGCAGGAACAGCAGACTCAAGGTCGCAAAACCGCCGAGCAAATGCCCGGTGACCACTTGCGGCCAGAGCTTGAGCGTCACCGTCCACATGCCGAACGCCGCTTGGGCGAACACCACCGCCAGCAGAAACAGCGGCAGTTTCAGCGGCTGGCCCGGATGACCACGATTGACCCAGGCACGCCCGGCCAGAATCGCAATCAGCAGGCCGAGGGTGCCGGCGAAGTAGCGGTGGATCATCTCGTTCCAGCCCTTGTGCGCCACCACCGGCGAGTCGGGGTAATGCAGTTCGGCATGGGCCAGTTGGGCTTCGCTTTTCGGCACGCTGATAAAGCCGTAGCAGCCCGGCCAGTCCGGACAGCCGAGGCCGGCATGGGTCAGGCGGGTGTAGGCGCCGAGCAGCACGACGATCAGTGCCAGCAGGGTGGCAAACAGCGCGAGGCGAAATCCAGGTTTGGCCATGACGATGCCCTTATCCGATGTTCGACAGTTTCAGCAGGTGGCGCAGGTCGTTGAGCAGATCCTTGCCCTTCACACTCGGCTCGTAACGCAGCACCAAGTTGCCGTGGGGGTCGATGATCCACAGCTGCGGCGTGGCCTTGTCGCCGGTGGCCTTGCTCAACGCTGCGCTGTCCAGCGGGTAGCGTTGCAGCTGCGGGTATTCGCGGCTCAGCTTGGCTTCGTAGTCGGCGCTCAGCGGTTGGGCAGCGGCGAGGGCGTGGCTGGCGCGACCGGCGTCGCGGCCGAGACCGATCTGGATCTGCCGGGCGAGGTACACCAGTTGCTGACAGTCCACCGCGCAATCTTTCGGCGCGGTCACCAGCATCTGCCAGCGCTGTTCATCGGCTTGCACGCCGAGGTCGGCGCGGGTCTGGCCGTTGCCGATCAGTTCGCCGTGATAGCTGCGACCTTCCGGCACCCAGAACTGCAATTTGTACATGCCGGTGGCGAGGATCATCGGGCCGACCACGCCGAGCACAATCAGCAACAGCTGGATCCGTCCACGGCGGCGGGTAGCCGGGGTTTTCGCCTCAGACATGCTGGGTGGATTCATGGCCGTTCCCATGGTGTTTCTCCTTTGCGTTGTGCAATCCAAGGTAGAGGTAGAGGCCGAGCAGGGCTGTGGCCATGGCGAACCACTGCACGGCGTATCCAAGGTGTTTTTCCGGGCCCATGGCGACGACCGGCCAGTCGGCCTCATAGCTGGCGGGGCCGGGTTCGGCACGAAGTTCGTAGGTGAAGCCGTCGCGTTCGAGGGTTTTCCACAGCTTGGCCGGCTCGACGGCGGTGATCGTTTGCGGCCAGGTGCTGCTGGCCGGGTCGGCGTGCAACTGGAAGGTCGCGCCGGGGGCGACGTAGACCCAGGCATCCAGGTTGACCGCGTCGGTGGGGGTTGCGAATTGCGGCGTCACCCGGCGATCCGGCCATGGCAGCCAGCCGCGATTGACCAGCAGCCACTGGCCGCTGGCCCGATCCTGAAACGGTTGCAGCAGCTCGATACCGACCTTGCCGTTGCGCTGGCGGTTGTCGAGCAGCAGGCTGTGGGCGCCATCGAACTGGCCGTACAGGTGCACGCGGCGAAAGGCCGGGTCGGCGCTGTGCAGCAATTCGCTGCTGGCCATCGGATCAGCCGCGCGGCGCTCGGCATAAGTGGCGAGCAGGGCGGTTTTCTCCGCGCCCCGACCGAGCTGCCAGAAACCCAGCGACACCAGCAGCGGCAGCAACAGCGCCACCACCACGGTCGGTATCACGCCCGGGCGGAAGCGCTTCATGGCCGTGCCACAAAGTCAGTCGTCGCGATCGCTATACTCAACTGCATCGCCTGTCCCCCGGAGTCTTCCCATGCTCAAAGCAGCCATCGTCCTGCTGCTGATTGCCACGGTGATCAGCCTGTTCAGCGGCCTGTTTTTCCTGGTCAAGGACGACAGCAGCTCCAATCGCCTGGTGATCGCCTTGAGTGTTCGGGTGGCATTGGCCGCTGCCACCGTCGGCTTGATCGCCTGGGGCTTCTACAGCGGCCAACTGGTGTCGCACGCGCCTTGGTGATCAGTGCTCAGAGCACGTAAACGAAGATGAACAGGCCGATCCACACCACATCGACGAAGTGCCAGTACCAGCTCGCCGCCTCGAAGCCGAACTGATGCTCGGCATCGAAATGGCCCTTCATGATGCGCATCAGCATCACGAACAGAATGATCGTGCCGATGGTCACGTGGGCGCCGTGGAAACCGGTGAGCATGAAGAACGTCGCACCATAGATGCCCGAACCCAGGGTTAGGCCCAGTTCGTGGTAGGCGTGCATGTATTCCTCGGCCTGCAAGGCGAGGAAGCCGCAGCCCAATAGAACGGTGATCGCCAGCCAGATTTTCAGCGCGCCGCGATGGCCCTTCTTCAAGGCATGGTGGGCGATGGTGATGGTCACGCTGGAGCTGACCAGCAGAATCGTGTTGATCAGCGGCAGGCCCCACGGGCTGATGACTTCCTTGGGCGGCGGGAACAGTTTCGGGTCCGGGGTGTGCAGCAGCGGCCAGGTGAACTGGAAGTTCGGCCAGAGCATGTGCGCGATGCCTTTCGGGCCTTCGCCGCCCAGCGCCGGGCCGGAGATGTGCCGCACGTAAAACAGCGCACCGAAGAAGGCGACGAAGAACATCACCTCGGAGAAGATGAACCAACTCATGCCCCAGCGGAACGAGCGGTCGAGCTGCGGGCTGTACAGCCCGGCACGACTTTCCTTGATCACCGCCCCGAACCAGCCGAACAGCATGTACGCCAGCAACAGCCCACCGACGAAAAAGATGTACGGGCCGTGGGATTCCGGGCGCGCTGCCTTCAGATCGTTGAACCAGGTCGCCAGGCCGTACACGGTGATGACCATGCCGAAGGTGGCGATGATCGGCCATTTGCTCTGGGCCGGGACGTAATAGTGCTCATGAGTTGCCATTTATTGTTCTCCTTATCGGGCACGCTTAACCGCCAGTGTTTGCAGCCACCGGAGGATGTCGGGCGGTGATATCGAACAGCGTGTAGGACAGCGTCAGGTGCTTCACGTCCTTGGGCATGTCGCGGTCAATGATGAAACGCATCGGCATCTCGATCTGCTGACCCGGCTGCAGCACCTGCTGTGTGAAGCAAAAGCATTCGGTCTTGTGGAAATACGCCGCCGCTTCGCTGGGTGCGATACTCGGCACCGCCTGGGCGCTCATCGGTTTGTCGGTGGGGTTGCGGGCGACGAAGATCATCTCGTTTACGCCGCCGGGATGGGTCACCAGTTCCTCACCCTTAGGGTAGAACTCCCACGGCATGTCGGCGTTGTTCATCGACAGAAACTGCACGCGCACCTGCCGCGAGTTATCCACCACCTGCTCACCCTCGTACTGCCCGGCGGTCTTGCCGTTGATGCCGAAGGCCTTGCACATCACGTCGTAGATCGGCACCAGGGCAAAACCGAAAACAAACATTGCCACCACCACACCGAGCAGGCGGGTGACGAGTTTTTTCAGCGAGATCGAGTCAGCCATGTTTGTCAGCCTCCACCGAGATCCCCTGTGGGAGTGGGCTTGCTCGCGAATGCAATTCATCATTCAACCCATGAGTGGAATGATCTGACGCATTCGGGAGCAAGCCCCCTCCCACAAAGGCAAGGCGTTTCATTTCACTTCCGGCGGCGTGGTAAAGGTGTGATACGGCGCCGGTGACGGCACGCTCCACTCCAGACCTTCGGCGCCGTCCCACGGTTTGGCCGGCGCTGGCGGGCCGCCGCGAATGGTCTTGATCACGATGAACAGGAAGAAGATCTGCGTGGCGCCGAACATGAACGCGCCGATCGAGGAAACCATGTTGAAGTCGGCGAACTGCAGGTTGTAGTCCGGAATCCGTCGCGGCATCCCCGCCAATCCCACGAAGTGCATCGGGAAGAAGGTCAGGTTCATGCCGACGAACGACAGCCAGAAGTGCAGCTTGCCGAGGGTTTCGTCGTACATGTGCCCGGTCCACTTCGGCAGCCAGTAATAGGCCGAGGCAAAGATCCCGAAGATCGCCCCCGGCACCAGCACGTAGTGAAAGTGCGCGACCACGAAGTAGGTGTCCTGGTACTGGAAGTCCGCCGGGGCGATGGCCAGCATCAGCCCGGAAAAACCGCCGATGGAAAACAGGATCACAAACGCTACGGCGAACAGCATCGGCGTCTCGAAAGTCAGCGAGCCTTGCCACATGGTGCTGGCCCAGTTGAACACCTTCACCCCGGTCGGCACGGCGATGAGCATGGTCGCATACATGAAGAACAACTCGCCCACCAGTGGGATGCCGACCACGAACATGTGGTGCGCCCAGACGATGAACGACAGGAACGCGATGCTCGCCGTGGCGTAGACCATCGAGGTGTAGCCGAACAGCGGCTTGCGCGAGAAGGTCGGGATGATCTGGCTGACGGCGCCGAAGGCCGGCAGGATCATGATGTAGACCTCGGGGTGGCCGAAGAACCAGAACACGTGCTGGAACAGCACCGGGTCACCGCCACCGGCGGCACTGAAGAAACTCGTGCCGAAGTGGATGTCCATCAGCATCATCGTCACGCACCCGGCCAGTACCGGCATCACCGCGATCAGCAGGAACGCGGTGATCAGCCAGGTCCAGACGAACAGCGGCATTTTCATCAGGGTCATGCCGGGGGCGCGCAGGTTGAGGATGGTGGCGATCACGTTGATCGCGCCCATGATCGAACTGATCCCCATCAGGTGGATGGCGAAGATGAAGTAGGTGACGCTTTCCGGCGCATAAGTCGTGGACAGCGGCGCATAGAACGTCCAGCCGAAGTTCGGCCCGCCACCGGCGGTGAACAGGGTCGAGACCAGCAGCAGGAACGCCGCCGGCAGCAGCCAGAAGCTGAAGTTGTTCATCCGTGGCAGGGCCATGTCCGGCGCGCCGATCATCAACGGGATCATCCAGTTGGCGAGGCCGACGAACGCTGGCATCACCGCCCCGAAGACCATCACCAGGCCGTGCATGGTGGTCATCTGGTTGAAGAACGCCGGCTCGACGATCTGCAGCCCGGGCTGGAACAGCTCGGCGCGGATCACCATGGCGAACGTGCCGCCGAGCAGGAACATGCAGAACGCAAACCACAGGTACAGCGTACCGATGTCCTTGTGGTTGGTGGTCAGCACCCAGCGCATCAGGCCTTTGGCGGGGCCGTGGGCGTGGTCGGCATGACCGTGGTCATCGATTACAGCGCTCATGGCCGGTCTCCTTTACGTGAGTGGACGGGGCGGGCCGGGGCGCATTGCCCCGGCCGGTTCACGAAGTACGCGATAGACCGGCTCATTTGCTTTCCGCCTGTTTGAGCTCAAGCACTTCTTTTGGCGTGACCATGTCGCCCTTGTTGTTGCCCCAGGCGTTACGTTCGTAGGTCACCACCGCTGCGATATCGACTTCCGACAACTGCTTGCCGAACGCTGCCATGGCGGTGCCGGGTTTGCCGAAGTACACGCGGTGCAGGTGGTCGGCTTTCGGCCCGGTGGCAATCGGTGAGCCCTTGAGCGCCGGGAACATCGGCGGCAGGCCCTGGCCTTCGGCCTGGTGACAGGCCACGCAAGTGGTGTGATAAATCTTGTCGCCGCGTTCCTTGAGTTCGTCGAGGGTCCATTCCTTGCTGGTCAGCTCCTTGAGCTGCGCGGCTTCGGCTTTGCGGTCGGCCAGCCATTTGTCGTAATCGGGCTTCTCTTTGACGTCGACCACGATCGGCATGAAGCCGTGATCCTTGCCGCACAATTCGGCGCACTGCCCGCGGTAGATGCCGGGCTTGTCGATGCGGGTCCAGGCTTCGTTGACGAACCCGGGGATCGCATCGCGCTTGACCGCAAAGGCCGGCACCCACCACGAGTGGATCACGTCGGCGGAAGTCACGAGGAAGCGCACCTTGGCGCCGACCGGCAGCACCAGCGGCTTGTCGACTTCGAGCAGGTAGTGCTCGCCCTTGGCTTCCTTGTTGTGGATCTGTTCGGCGGGGGTGGCCAGGTTGCTGAAGAACTCGACGTCCTGACCGAGGTATTTGTAGTGCCACTTCCACTGATAGCCGGTGATCTGGATATCGATATCCGGCTCACTGGTGTCGTACATGCGGATCAGGGTAGCGGTCGCCGGAACCGCCATCGCCACCAGGATCAGCAGCGGCACGACAGTCCAGAGAATCTCGACGGTGGTACTTTCGTGGAATTTTGCGGCGACCTGCCCGGTCGAGCGACGATGCACGATCATCGACCAGAACATGGCGCCGAAGACGATGATCCCGATCACCACACAGATCCAGAAAATGGTCATGTGCAGGTCGAATACTGCGTGACTGATTTCAGTCGCTCCAGGCGCCATATTCACAGTCCAGGCCGCTTGAGCCGGGCTGAAAATCGACCACAACAGGAGGCCCATCCAGACGTGTGGATGTCGCATCATTGCGGGTTCCCCTTATCGTTCTTGTTATCCCGTAGGCGCAACGCCTTCGGCAAGGGAGCGGCTGCATCAGACTACGAACTTGAATCGCCGGGCCTTGCTGCGTGGGCAGTCGGGCGTCATCAGCTAACTCCATTCAATGGCGAGTATAGACAGCCACCGGGAATTGCAATGTCGACGCGTAAATGATCTGAAACAGCCGGGGCTTGCGCTCAAGGGTACGAATGGAGAAGGATGCAGACGAGTGGTGGCGAACCGATATAACGCTGCTGCATCAAGGATGAAATAATTATGACAAATGCGTCTTAGCATTTTTCGTAAGCCAGCTAAGTTATGTCTTCCCTATTTCATTGCCTTGTTCCCTGGAGTTTTCATGAACACCGCCGCATTGCGCGAGCAGATCCAAAAAGCCCGACAGACCGAAAACGAAACCGGACGGCTCAAGCGTCAGCTGGAAGCCAAGTTGCCTCATCTGCATTCGGCCATTCAGTTGCCGGACGCTAACCGCGAAGACGCGTTGACGAGTTTTGTCACCGCCTATATCGATGAAGTACCAGACATGCTGGACGCAGCCAATGAAGTTGCCAGGGAAGCGGGAATCGAGTCGCAGATCAAACCGGTGCTGAAAATCGCCGAGCAGTATTTCCTCCAGCCGCCGGTCGGCCTGGACAGCCTGCTGGACGAAGCCTATCTGGCGCACCGCTTTGTCGAAGAGGTCAACGACCTGTACATCAAACACCTCGGCCAGCCACTGATCCCCTTGGACATGACGGTCGCCAACCTGATTGCTCACCAATTGCTCGGTGAGGAATTTGCCAATCAACTGGACGAAGTGGTGCATCACGCCATCGACAAGATGCTTGACGACGATAGTTTTGCGCTGGAATCGGTAGAGGCCTACCGCGACAAACTGATCAGCCCGGATACCGGTGCTGCGTGGAAGCGCTGGCCGTGCATGGGCCGTCGCCTGGGTGTGGGCCTGGAGCTGGATCAGCCAGCCGCCTGATTCAAAGCCCGGTACAAATCCCAATTGTGGGAGGGGGCTTGCTCCCGAAGGCGGTGGGTCAGTCAATATCAATATCGACTGATCCATCGCCTTCGGGAGC
>NZ_JASCPO010000410.1:0-2905 GCF_029960145.1 Pseudomonas sp. PS01299
GAGCAAGCCCGCTCCCACATTTGATTGCATTCCAACTGAAGGAACTCGATTAAATGTGGGAGCGGGCTTGCTCGCGAAGGCTGACTCTCAGGCGCTGCGGGACGCCCGGACCAACCGCAATCCGCCAATCACCACCGCAAATACCGCCAAAGTCGTGTTGTACAACGCCAGCGCCGGCAACCCGAACACCAGCGCCAGCACCGCCAGCCACCACCCTGCCCGCCCGGGCAGCACAAAACCCAGCAGCGCCGCACCCAGCGCGGTCCAGCCCAACACCTTGAAGTGGATCATCAGCCCCAGGTTCGAACGCACCGAGCATTCCCAACGGCTCGCTTCATCGACGCAGATGCCAACCCACTGTCCGTCCTCCATGAAGCCATAACGCGCGCCATAACTGGCGGCCAGCCACAGCGGCAACAGCACGAGCAACAGAATCACGGGCAAGCGGCGGGACATGAATCTCTCCAATCAACGAAATCGGCGGCCAGCTTAATCTGCCCGCACGCATTGGCAAGCACTAACAACTGTTAACTGGTCATCCGCGCCTTGCAAAGTGTATCGTCCAGCTACTATTACTCCGAATTCTGCCTGTTTGGTGCCGAGGCATGGCACTTTGGCGCGAGCCCGGTGGTCATAGCCTGCGAACTTCATTCGGCACCTTCCTTTAAGGGATCCAGTCATGCTCCGTTCCTTGCGCTTCGCCGCGCTGTTCAGCGGCCTTATTCTGAGTGCGTCCGCACTGGCGGTGGATATCGATGCCGCCAGTTATGGCTATCCCCTGACCAACCCGTTCGAGGCGACCATCGCCACCACGCCACCGGACCTGCGCCCGGAGTTGCCGTCGAACGACGAGATCAATCAGTCCGACCACAGCATCACCCTGCGCCCGGAACGCGCCTTCATCCTCCCGGACAATTTCTGGGCGGTGAAAAAACTCACCTACCGCATCGCCGAGCAGGACAAACCGGCGCCGCTGATCTTCCTGATCGCCGGCACCGGTGCGCGCTATGACAGCACGCTCAACGAATACCTGAAGAAGCTCTACTACAAGGCCGGCTACCACGTCGTGCAGTTGTCGTCGCCCACCAGCTTCGACTTCATCAGCGCCGCTTCACGCTTCGCCACCCCGGGCATCACCAAGGAAGACGCCGAAGACATGTACCGGGTGATGCAGGCCGTGCGCGCGCAGCATCCGAAACTGCCGGTCACCGAGTACTACCTCAGCGGCTACAGCCTCGGCGCACTGGATGCCGCGTTCGTCGCGCATCTGGACGAGACCCGACGCAGCTTCAACTTCAAGAAAGTCCTGCTGCTCAACCCGCCGGTCAACCTCTACACCTCGATCAGCAACCTCGACAAGCTGGTACAGACCGAGGTGAAGGGCATCAACAACAGCACCACCTTCTATGAACTGGTGCTGAACAAGCTGACCCGCTACTTCCAGCAGAAAGGCTACATCGACCTCAATGACGCCCTGCTCTACGACTTCCAGCAGTCGAAGCAGCACCTGACCAACGAACAGATGGCGATGCTGATCGGCACTTCGTTCCGTTTCTCGGCGGCCGACATTGCCTTCACCTCCGACCTGATCAACCGTCGTGGCCTGATCACCCCGCCGAAATTCCCGATCACCGAAGGCACCAGCCTCACGCCGTTCCTCAAGCGTGCGCTGCAATGCGACTTCGACTGCTACCTGACCGAACAAGTGATTCCGATGTGGCGCGCGCGCACTGACGGCGGCAGCCTGCTGCAACTGATCGATCAGGTCAGCCTGTACGCACTCAAGGATTACCTGCACGACAGCCCGAAAATCGCCGTCATGCACAATGCTGATGACGTGATCCTCGGCCCTGGCGACCTCGGTTTCCTGCGCAAGACCTTTGGCGATCGCCTGACCGTTTACCCACTGGGCGGCCATTGCGGCAACCTTAACTACCGCGTCAACAGCGACGCCATGCTGGAGTTTTTCCGTGGCTAAATATCTCCTGCTGATTGCAGCGCTCCTCAGTGCAGGCGTGGCCCAGGCCGACAACAGCAAAGCCAACGCGCCGGTGGTGGTCGACAGCGATGGCTTCAAGGAGCCGCTGTCCAAACTCAAGTTCAACCCGGGGCTGGACCAGCGTGAGTTCGAGCGCTCGACGCTCAACGCACTCAACGTCTATGACCCGCTGGAGTCGTGGAACCGCCGCGTCTACCACTTCAACTACCGCTTCGACCAATGGGTGTTCCTGCCGGTGGTCGACGGTTATCGCTACGTGACGCCAAGCTTCCTGCGCACCGGGGTGAGCAACTTCTTCAACAACCTTGGCGACGTGCCGAACCTGGTCAACAGCCTGCTGCAGTTCAAGGGCAAGCGCTCGATGGAAACCACCGCGCGCCTGTTGCTCAACACCACTATCGGCATTGCCGGTCTGTGGGACCCGGCCACTGCCATGGGCCTGCCGCGCCAGAGCGAAGACTTCGGTCAGACCCTGGGTTTCTACGGCGTACCGGGCGGTGCCTACTTCGTGTTGCCGATCCTCGGCCCGTCGAACATTCGCGACACCGCCGGCCTCGCCGTGGACTACACCGCCGAATCGGCGATCAACTACCTGAACGTGTCGGAAGTCAGCTCCAACCACCCGGAAATCTGGGCCCTGCGTGCGGTCGACAAGCGCTACCAGACCAACTTCCGCTACGGCCAGATGAACTCGCCGTTCGAGTACGAGAAAGTGCGTTACGTCTACACCGAGTCGCGCAAGTTGCAGATTGCCGAGTAACCTCAGCGACAACAAAAAAGGGCCATTCGATGCGAGTCGAATGGCCCTTTTTCATGGCACAACCCAGATCAAACTGTGGGAGCGGGCTTGCTCGCGAATGCGGTGAATCAGCCAGCATATTCTTCGACTGACACACCGCATTCGCG
>NZ_JASCPO010000411.1:0-2853 GCF_029960145.1 Pseudomonas sp. PS01299
GCTCGCGATAGCGTCGTATCAGTCAACATCAACATTGCTGACAGATCGCTATCGCGAGCAGGCTCACTCCTACAGGGGATAGTGCAGGGTTCTTACATGCCTTTAACGGCAAAGATCCCGTTGGCGTTGCGCCAGTAACCTTTGTAGTCCATGCCGTAACCGAAGATGTAGCGGTCAATGCACGGCAGGCCGACGAAGTCTGCCTTCAGATCAGGACGCGCCTTGCGGTCGTGATCCTTGTCGATCAGCACGGCGGTGTGCACTTTGCGCGCGCCGGCGTGTTTGCAGAAGTCGATGATCGCGCCCAGGGTGTGACCTTCGTCGAGGATGTCGTCGATGATCAGCACGTCGCGGTCGATGAACGAGACTTCCGGCTTGGCTTTCCAGAACAGGTCGCCGCCGCTGGTTTCGTTGCGATAACGGGTCGCGTGCAGGTAGGACGCTTCCAGCGGGAATTGCAGGTGAGTCAGCAGTTTTCCGGAGAAGATCAGGCCGCCGTTCATCACGCAGAACACCACCGGGTTGCTGTCGGCCAGTTGTTCGTTGATTTGTGCACCGACGCGGGCGATGGCGGCCTCGACTTCAGATTCGGTGTACAGGCAGTCAGCCTCTCGCATGATTTGACGGATATGCTCGAGATCAGCGGACATGGCGCTCTCCAGGGGGATGTTTTCGGAAAAGCGGGCAAAGGTACGCATCCCGTGAGGTCGAATCAAGCCTTAATGGACTAACGTACTCAATGTCCTATAGGACATCACCCTCGGATAGATTAATCTAGGCCGGTTTTTTTGCCCGCCGCCGGAGTTTTTCCATGCCCATCCTCGAGATCCGCCACCCGCTGATCCGCCATAAACTCGGCCTGATGCGCCGCGCCGATATCAGCACCAAGAATTTCCGTGAGCTTGCTCAGGAAGTCGGCGCCCTGTTGACCTATGAAGCTACAAAAGATCTGCCGCTCGAATCCTACGATATCGCAGGTTGGTGCGGCACGGTGTCGGTGGAGAAAATCGCCGGCAAGAAGATCACCGTCGTGCCGATCCTGCGCGCCGGCATCGGCATGCTCGAAGGCGTGCTGAGCCTGATCCCGGGTGCCAAGGTTTCCGCTGTGGGCGTTGCCCGCAATGAAGAAACCCTGCAAGCGCACACTTATCTGGAAAAACTGGTTCCGGAAATCGACGAACGGCTGGCGATGATCATCGACCCGATGCTCGCCACCGGCAGCTCCATGGTCGCGACCATCGATCTGCTGAAGAAAGCCGGTTGCAAGGACATCCGCGCAATGGTGCTGGTGGCCGCGCCGGAAGGCATTGCCGCTGTGGAACAGGCTCACCCGGACGTGACCATCTACACCGCTTCCATCGATGAGCGTCTGAACGAACACGGTTACATCATCCCAGGGCTTGGCGATGCCGGTGACAAGATCTTCGGTACCAAGCAGAAGGACGCGTGAGCATGCAGCAAGAGTTCAACGATCCGCTCTGGCGCACGGTGCTGTCCGGCGCCCAGATGCTGTTCGTGGCTTTCGGCGCCCTGGTGCTGATGCCGCTGATCACCGGGCTTGACCCGAACGTGGCACTGTTTACCGCGGGTCTGGGGACGATTCTGTTCCAGATCGTCACCGGGCGTCAGGTGCCGGTGTTCCTCGCGTCGAGCTTTGCCTTCATCACCCCGATCATTCTCGCCAAGGGCCAGTTCGGCCTCGCCGCGACCATGGGCGGTGTGATGGCGGCCGGTTTCGTCTACACCTTCCTCGGCCTCGCCGTGAAAATCAAAGGCACCGGTTTCATTGACCGTCTGCTGCCGCCAGTGGTGATTGGCCCGGTGATCATCTCGATTGGCCTGGCCATGGCGCCGATTGCCGCGAACATGGCGATGGGCAAGGCGGGTGACGGTTCCGAGCTGATCCACTACCAGACCGCGATGATGATCTCGATGCCGGCCCTGCTGACCACGTTGATCGTGGCGGTGTTCGGTAAAGGCATCTTCCGTCTAGTGCCGATCATTTCCGGCGTGCTGGTCGGTTTTGCCATGTCGTTCTATTTCGGCGTGGTCGATACCGCGAAGATTGCGGCGGCGCCATGGTTCGCCCTGCCGCACTTCACCGCTCCGGAGTTCAACTGGCAGGCGATCCTGTTCATCGTTCCGGTGGCGCTGGCTCCGGCCATCGAGCACATCGGCGGAGTGATCGCGGTGGGTAGCGTGACTGGTCGTGACTATCTGAAGAAACCGGGCCTGCATCGCACCCTGCTCGGCGACGGCATCGCCACCACGGCGGCCGGTCTGTTTGGCGGCCCGCCGAACACCACCTACGCCGAAGTGACCGGCGCGGTGATGCTGACCAAGAACTACAACCCGAAAATCATGACCTGGGCGGCGATCTTCGCCATCACCCTGGCGTTCATTGGCAAGTTCGGCGCGCTGCTGCAAAGCATTCCGGTGCCGGTGATGGGCGGGATTCTGTGCCTGCTGTTCGGCTCGATCGCGGCGGTGGGGATGAACACCCTGATCCGTCACAAGATCGACCTCGGTGAGGCGCGCAATCTGGTGATCGTGTCGGTGACCCTGGTGTTCGGTATCGGCGGTGTGCTGGTCGGCACCGGCACTGGCCCGGACGACTTCGGCCTCAAAGGCATCGCGCTGTGCGCGGTGGTGGCGATTGCGCTGAACCTGATTCTGCCGGGCAATGATGGCTGGAAGAACAAGAAGGCCGATGAGCCGCTGATTTAAGGGTCTAGATCCTTGTTGTCTGACAGATAGCTTTCGCGAGCAAGCCCGCTCCCACATTTGATCTTCAGCGCACCGTAGATCAAATGTGGGAGCGGGCGTGCTCGCGAAGCTTTTGGCTTTAAAGCG
>NZ_JASCPO010000412.1:0-2851 GCF_029960145.1 Pseudomonas sp. PS01299
ACTTTGTTATTCTGTTATAGCAATTCCCCGTGGCGAGGGAGCTTGCTCCCGCCGGACTGCGAAGCAGTCCGCTTTTCAAGGGCCGCTTCGCGACCCGGCGGGAGCAAGCTCCCTCGCCACAAGGCTTGCGCAAAACGGCGGCGTTCACCGTTCATAGCGTCAAAGATGCTCTTGGCCGCCGACGGCCCTATAATGCGCGCCGGTTTTTGGGGTAATGGTCATGAGTACAGAAGATCCGCGGTTTGCAGGCATCGCCCGTTTGTATGGCATCGAGGGCCTCGAGCGCCTGCGTGCGGCCCATGTGGCGATTGTCGGCGTCGGTGGCGTCGGTTCCTGGGCGGCGGAAGCCATGGCCCGCTGTGGCGTCGGCGAGATTTCGCTGTTCGACCTCGATGACGTCTGCGTCAGCAACGCCAACCGCCAGTTGCACGCGCTGGACAGCACCGTCGGCAAACCCAAGGTCGAAGTGATGGCCGAGCGTCTGCGCGGGATCAACCCGGATTGCACCGTGCATGCGGTGGCGGACTTCGTGACGCGCGACACCATGGCCGAGTACATCACGCCGAACATCGACTGCGTGATCGACTGCATCGACGCGGTCAACGCCAAGGCTGCGCTGATCGCCTGGTGCAAACGCCGCAAGATCCAGATCATTACCACTGGCGGTGCGGGTGGGCAGATCGATCCGACGCTGATTCAGGTCTGCGACCTCAACCGCACGTTCAACGACCCGCTGGCCTCGAAAGTGCGTTCGACGTTGCGTCGCGACTATGGCTTCTCGCGTACCGTGACTCGCCATTACAGCGTGCCGTGTGTGTTCTCCACCGAACAACTGCGCTATCCGAAACCGGACGGCAGCATCTGTTTGCAGAAGAGTTTTGTCGGCGACGGGGTGAAGCTCGACTGCGCCGGCGGGTTTGGCGCGGTGATGATGGTCACGGCGACGTTCGGCATGGTCGCGGCGACCAAGGCGGTGGACAAGATTGTGGCGGGTGTGCGGCGGCCGGCGGATCGGGTCAAGCCTCAGGTTTGATGCTGGGGCTGAGGGCCTCATCGCGAGCAGGCTCACTCCTACAGGGGGACGCATTCCAATTGTAGGAGTGAGCCTGCTCGCGATGGCTGCGAAGCAGCCGCTTTATTTAGCCAACTCATTCATCCGCTGGAGCACGGCATTCAAGCCATTACTGCGCGAAGGCGACAACTGCCGCGAAAGTCCCAGCTGATTGAACCACTCGGGCAAATCCACCTGCCGCAACTCGGCAGCGCTCAAGCCGTTGACCCGCAACAGCAGCAACGCCACCAACCCACGAATCATCCGCGCATCGCTGGCAGCGCTGAACTGCCAGTGACCGTCCTGCAACTCACCCACCAGCCACATTTGGCTCTCACAGCCATGCACCCGGTTGGCTTCACATTTGTCCGCGTCATCCAGCGGCGGCAGACGATCGCCAAACTGCATCAGCAACCGCGCCCGTTGTTCCCAACCTGCGGCATTCTGAAAGGTCTGCAGCGCTTCGGCAGCGGCGAGCGGCAGGCTCATCGCAGCAACTCCAGGGCCTGATCCAGCGCTTCGAAGAAACGCTCCAGATCCTCGGAGTCGTTGTACAGCGCCAGCGAAACGCGGATCGCCCCGGCCAGCTCAAAGCTTTTCAGCAACGGCATGGCGCAGTGATGCCCGGCGCGCACGGCGATACCTTGCTCGGTCAGCAAGTGCGCCAGATCGGCGTTGTGCACACCCTCGACGACGAAACTCGCCAACGCCAATTGCGGCTTGCCCAGCAGACGAATGCCGTTGCGCGCGGCCAGGCCTTGCAGCAGGTAGGCGTGCAGCGCCGCTTCATGGGCCGACACCGCGTCCTGATCCAGGCCAGCCAGATAATCGAGGGTCGCGCCGAGGCCGATCACGCTGGCAATCGGCGGCGTGCCCGCTTCGAAGCCCAGCGGGGCAGGGCGGAAGCGTGCATCGTGATAGTTGGCTTCCAGCACCATTTCGCCGCCGAACTGCCATGGCTGCAGTTGCTCAAGCGCCTTGTTGCGCCCGAACAGCACGCCGAGACCATCGGGGCCGTAAAGCTTGTGGCTGGAAAACACATAGAAGTCGCAACCCAGCGCCTGCACGTCGTGGCGACCATGCACCACACCTTGTGCGCCATCGACCACGGTCAGCGCGTTGTGCGCCTTGGCCATCGCCAGCAGCGCTGGCAGCGGTTGCCAGGCACCGAGCACGTTGGACAGCTGACTGACCGCCAGCAAGCGAGTGCGGGGGGTGATCAGACGCACGGCGGCGCCGAGGTCGATCACGCCGTCGGCGTCCAGCGGCAGGATCACCAGTTTCAGCTCGCGACGCTGTGCCAGTTGCTGCCACGGCAGCAGGTTGGCGTGATGCTCCAGGGCGCTGATGACAATTTCATCGCCCGGGTGGAAAAGATGTTCCAGGCCATAGGCCAGGAGATTCAGCGCACTGGTGGCGCCATGGGTGAAGATGATCTGCCCGCTGTCACCGGCATTCAGCCATTGGGCAACCTTGAGCCGACTGTCTTCGAACGCCTGCGTCGCGTGCGCGCCGGGCAGATGCTGCGCACGATGCACATTGGCCGCGCCGTTGGCGTAGTAATGCGTCAGTGCGTCGAGCAGGGCCTGGGGTTTTTGCGTGGTGGCGGCGTTGTCCAGATAGGTCTGGTCTTGCCGTTGCAGGGCGGCGATGGCCGGAAAGTCGGCGCGCCAGGGGGAGGGAATCATCACAGTTTTCAGCCCTGGTGAAGAGGGGCGGGATGTACGCCGAACCTTGTGGGAGCGGGCTTGCTCGCGAATGCGTCCTGTCAGTCAATAAGTTGCTGAATGACACTACGCC
>NZ_JASCPO010000413.1:0-2818 GCF_029960145.1 Pseudomonas sp. PS01299
CCCTGTGGGTGCGGGCTGGCTCGCGAAAGCGGTGTGTCAGGCAATCAATCACTGACTGAAAGAATGCCTTCGCGAGCAAGCCCGCTCCCACAGGGGGTGTGCGGCGCGATTTACAACGCGTCGCGCGAGGGCTTGCCATCCACCAGACGCTGAATGCGCAACGGGTTGGCGTTTTTCAGCGGTTCCGGCAGCAAACTGTCGGGGTAATTCTGGAAGCATACGGGACGCAGGAACCGCTCGATCGCCAACGTCCCCACCGACGTGCCGCGCGAGTCGGATGTCGCCGGATACGGCCCGCCATGCACCATCGAGTCACACACCTCGACCCCGGTCGGATAACCATTGAGCAGGATCCGCCCGACCTTCTGTTCAAGTAACGGCGTCAGCTCCGGGAAGCGCTCGAAGTCGGTCTGCTCGCCGATCATCGTCGCCGTCAGTTGGCCGTGCAGGCCCTGCAGTGCCGCGCTGAGCTCGGCCTTGTCGGCCACTTCGACGATCACCGTGGTCGGGCCGAACACTTCTTCCTGCAGCACTTCATCGCCGTTGATCAACAGGCTGACATCGGCCTTGAACAATTGCGGCTGCGCCTGATTACCCTGCTGCGGCTGGCCCGCCAAGTGCTCGATCGCGGAATGCGCCAAGAGCTTCTGCAAGCCTTTGCCATAGCTGCCGAGGGTGCCGGCGTTGAGCATGGTCTGCGCCGGTTGATCGCCAATCAGCCCGGCAACTTGCTGGACGAAGGCGCTGAACTGCGGCGAGCGAATACCAATGACCAAACCCGGATTGGTGCAGAACTGGCCGCAGCCCTGCACCACCGAAGCGGTCAGGTCGCGGGCAATGGTTTCCGAGCGCTCAGCCAAGGCTTGAGGCAGAACGATCACCGGGTTGATGCTCGACATTTCGGCGAACACCGGAATCGGTTGCGGCCGCGCCGCTGCCATGTCGCACAGTGCCCGACCGCCCTTGAGCGAACCGGTGAAACCGACTGCCTGGATCGCCGGATGCTTGACCAGCCATTCGCCAACGCCACCGCCGTAGATCATGTTGAACACGCCTGCCGGCATCGCGGTTTTTTCGGCGGCGCGAATCAGTGCGTCGGCAACAAGTTCAGCGGTTGCCATGTGGCCGCTGTGGGCCTTGAACACCACCGGGCAACCGGCGGCCAGCGCGGCAGCGGTATCACCGCCCGCAGTGGAAAACGCCAACGGAAAGTTGCTCGCACCGAACACGGCCACCGGGCCGAGGCCGATGCGGTACTGGCGCAGATCCGGGCGCGGCAATGGCTGGCGATCCGGCAATGGCAAATCGATTCGCGCGCCGTAGAAATCTCCGCGCCGCAGGACTTTGGCGAACAGGCGCATCTGGCCGCTGGTGCGCCCGCGCTCGCCCTGAATCCGCCCCGCCGGCAGCGCGGTTTCGCGGCAGACCAGCGCGACGAACTCATCACCCAAGGCATCCAGTTCATCGGCAATCGCGTCGAGAAATTGCGCACGGCGTTCGCCGCTGAGGCTGCGATAAGCGGGGTACGCTGCGGCGGCGGCTTTGGCGGCGGCATCGACTTCGGCTTCAGTCGCTTGAATGAAATCGTACGGCAGGTGTTCGCCGTTGGTCGCGTCGACGCTTTGCAGTTTGACGTTGCCTGCTGCGCTGCGCTGTCCGCCGATGTAGTTGTGGCCAAGAATCTGAGTCATGGGAGCTCCTTAAAGGGTGCCGATGCTGTCCGGTTGAAAAGCCGCTGCTGCCGGAGCGATGCCGTTGACCAGCGGTGCGCCGAATTCGGCCTGGCTGATTTCAAACCGGTCGCCCGGTTGGGTGCGGATGCCATCGGCGAACGACAGGGTCGCGGTGCCGAAAAAGTGGATGTGCACGTCGCCAGGACGCAGGAACTGGCGGTATTTGAAGTGGTGGTATTCGAGGTTGGCGAGGCTGTGGCACATGTTGGCCTCGCCGCTGAGAAATTCGTTTTGCCACAGCACTTCGCCGTTACGCAGGATGCGACTGGTGCCGGCCAGATGCTGCGGCAATTCACCGGTGCGCAGTTCCGGGCCGTAGCTGCAACTGCGCAGTTTCGAGTGGGCCAGGTACAGGTAGTTCTTGCGTTCCATGACGTGGTCGGAGAATTCGTTGCCCACTGCGAAACCGAGGCGATACGGTTTGCCGTCGTGGCCGATGACGTAGAGCCCGGCCATTTCCGGTTCTTCCCCGGCGTCTTCGGCAAACGGCGGCAACGGGAACGCTTCGCCCGGACGCACGACGATGCTGCCGTCGCCCTTGTAGAACCATTCCGGCTGCACGCCCGCTTGCCCCGCCGCTGGTTTACCGCCCTCCACGCCCCATTTGAAGATGCGCATGGTGTCAGTCATTTGCGCTTCGTCGCCGGCCTGCTGGTGCATCTTGTCCCGCGCCGAGGCGCTGCCCAGATGCGTGAGGCCGGTACCGCTGACCAGCAGGTGCGCCGGGTCCGGGTGATCCAGCGGTGGCAGGATGCGCCGGTCTTTGAGCAACTGCGCATAGTCATGACTGATGCCCAGGCCGTGGGTTTGTACTTGCTGCTCCAGAGTGCCGCCGGCCTCAATCGCGGCCAGCGCGAGATCGCGTACGCTGCGGGCGTCCTGCACTTCGCGGATCAGCCCGTTGTCGACCACGCCGACGCGGCGCTCGCCGTTAATCAATTCGAATTGAACCAGATGCATATGTCCTCTCCTGTAAACCAGTCTTGAGTTCGGCGCCGATCCATTGTGGGAGCGGGCTTGCTCGCGAATGCGGTGTTTCATTCAACGAATGATGGTGGCTGACCCACCGCATTCGCGAGCAAGCC
>NZ_JASCPO010000414.1:0-2801 GCF_029960145.1 Pseudomonas sp. PS01299
CAAGGGTTCGCTCCGCCCGGGACTCCGTTCGCCGCGACGGTGAAGCGAGTCACGACGAGCCGGGGTCGCGGCCCCTGACCTGAGGAATTTCAACGGTGGATGGACTGGCCTCGATCGGAGTACGGGAACCTGTTCCCGTATGGAGGTCGAGGGGACAAGCGCAGCGCGTCAGGCCTCGGCGGCCCTTGTTCGTAAAGCCATCACTTGCGTGGCTGACAAATGGCGAAGCTCAGAATTGGAAAAAACCAGGTCAGCCCTCAACCACCTGGTTTCTTCGTCCCACTGGGCCAAATTGTCTATGAGAAACCTATAACGACCTTGATAAGCCTCCGCAAGATCCTCAGCAAGGGCCCTGTAAGCCTCTCCAGGCGTTTTTAACGCCAAATACACTGCATCTAGCACGGGGTCTGGTTTCGTTGCTCTGCCGACTTCCTGCGCCTTTTTGATGGCATATGCGTTGTATTCCTCTGCGCCAGTTTCGGGATCATCTGCTGGATTACCTGGGCAAAGTTTGTCCTCCCATGGGAGGACATAGGAGGCGCGGCCCAGGATGAACTGCAGGACGTAATCCGAAGGTATGGCGAGACGCTGCATGAGGAATTTTCCTAGACGAAAATCGAATGATAGCGCAGAGGGCTTTGGGCAGCGAAAGCTGCTTCCAGAGCGGCCAAAAGCCGCTCTGATAAACCGGCGTCGAGGACGACGGAAACAGCCTGACAGACGCCACCCGAGCCCACGAGGGGGGTGAGGAAAAATGGCCCCCAGGCCGAATTTTTCCGTTCTGCCCTGGTGCAGCCCGTCCAGGGCGAAACCAGGGTGCGAAGCATCCGGCCGCACCGCTTGCGTGCGCGTCAGGTGAAACCGGACCAACCTGGTTTCGAGCCGAAGCAGCAGAGGGAGGGACGGAGTCCCGCGCCGATGCGTCGCGCAGTCTCAGAAAGCGGGTTGGTCCGGCTTTGCCGGGCGCGCACGCGGGTGAATTTTCGAGACAAGCCCGTCCAGGGCGCAGGGGAGGAAAGAGGGTGGCGGATCGCGCAGCGATTCAGAACCCTGAAGGCCTTCCGGGGCGCTCCCCCGGGAGGTTTGGGCGGCCCGGAGGGGCGGCCACGGAGCCCCGCAGGGGTGACGGCATTTTGCTGTTGGGTTCTATGTTTTTGGCTCTTGGCGGTTGTATTGCAGGTCCTATTGTTGGGCCTATTGCCGCAGCAATAGGTGAGCCATAGGAGCGGCAATTTCAGGGAGTGAGGCAGGCAGGCGCTACGCTGTCGCCTGCCCTCACTCCCTGATGCTCGCCGGCTGGTATGAATCGCCCAGGTAGCGATAGAACCTATCCAGGTACGGAAGCCCGTCGAGCGGCTCATCGAGCAGCGAGTCGGGAATCTCAACGCCACGGAACAAGCCGAAGCTGTTCAGCAGGCGCTTGCCCTTGAGGATCTGCGCCGCGTGCCAGTTGTCAGCCAAGGTCAGATCGGAGAATTTCACGGCGTACTTGAACACCTCCATGAAACCCTCAACGGGATCGCCCAGGATGGGCCTGCAATCCACGACCATGCTGTCACCGGTGATCTTGTGCCACTCGGTGCTGAGGTCGGTTTGGGAGGGCTGTGATGTGGCCAGAATGATCATGTGACAATGCGGGTGCCAGCCATTGCCCTTGTTGGTCAGCTCGAGGGTGTAGACGGCCCCCTCGGCTTTGCAAAGCTCTGTCCAGGGAGCGCCACGAGTACCGGCATTGAAGTAGCGACGACGATCCATCAAGCGACGTAGCGACTTCGCGAGGTGCGATTGACGCTCTTCAAGATCCGGCCCGTTTTTGACTGTTAGGGTCAGGAGATAGGGCCGCAGATCCGGGCGTTCCTCCTGGATCACCTGCCAGCGGGTCAAGTAAGCCCCAAGAGCCTTGGCACCGCGGCGAATGCCGCACAACGGACAGACCAGGTGCTGCTTGCAGAACGTCGCGCTATGCAGCCGTACCTTGCCCACGGTGAAGTACTCCCGGAAATGCAGGTAATTACCACAGCTGGCAAGGCTAGCGGCAGTCTTGATGGTCGCTTCGGACGGGGTCTTTCGGAGATGTTCTAGCATCGCCTGAGACCTTGTGTGAGCCACGCCGTAGCGTGTTATTCTCTCGTCCAGAAGCCTAGCTTCGTCAGCCCCTGTGAACTCCCCGCCTGCCAAGTTGGAAGAGTTCTCAGGGGTTTTTTTATGCGCCATTCATGGCCCCCTTATTCGTGGGGCCGAGCATAGCACCTGCTAACACATTGTTTCTATGTATCAAGTAAAGCAGGGACTCGCCAGCCTCAGAACCGCGCAAAGCCCCGGAATCCGGGAGCATCAGCAGAAAAACAGCGATCAGGGACAAAACATCCTTACGATCCAGCTCGATTGAAACCCTCATGCCCAGCTCCTCAGTGGTGATGGCAAATTTTCTCATCACGACCAGGAACATAACGGGCGAGGTTTGCGCCTCCACTCCAGAGCCAAAAAACGAAGGAGTCTTCGGTAAAGTGGGGGTGTAACAGCACCCCACAGGATCCGGGAGGGGGGTGAAGAACATTTCGCAATACTACCCAGAGCGCCAAAAGCAAAATCAACAGCACCCATGCTGGGGGCCTCCGCTCCCGGCCGGTGGCCAGGAACAGAGCGCCAGAGGGTGATTTGATCAGCGAAGGGTCAAGGGTTCGCTCCGCCCGGGACTCCGTTCGCCGCGACGGTGAAGCGAGTCACGACGAGCCGGGGTCGCGGCCCCTGACCTGAGGAATTTCAACGGTGGATGGACTGGCCTCGATCGGAGTACGGGA
>NZ_JASCPO010000415.1:0-2758 GCF_029960145.1 Pseudomonas sp. PS01299
CGCGAAAGCGGCGTGTCAGTCGATGCATCAGCCTTCTGACACACCGCTTTCGCGAGCAAGCCCGCTACCACAGGGGGATTGATGAAATTCGTTAGCTAGACAAGTTTTTATCTGAACCATACCTGCGCCCAATCGTCATCTAGAGTGACTAAAGCGCGGGACTAAATAAACGTCACGGAGAATCACACTATGAGCACCGAAAGTGCTTCGAGTCGGGGCCGTCTGTTACCGAGCCTGCTCGGCATTCTGCTTCTACTGATGGGCCTGGCCATGTTGGCCGGGGGAGTCAAGCTGAGCATGCTCGGCGGCTCGCTGTACTACCTGCTGGCCGGTATCGGCATTGCGCTGAGCGGCATTCTGTTGCTGCTGCGTCGTCGTGCAGCGCTGGGCCTGTACGCCATCGTGCTGTTCGCCAGCACGGTCTGGGCCTTGTGGGAAGTCGGTCTGGACTGGTGGCAACTGGTGCCGCGTCTGGCCCTGTGGTTCGTTCTCGGCATCGTGATGTTGCTGCCGTGGTTCCGTCGTCCGTTGCTGCTCAATGGCCCGGCGCCGATGGGCACGGGTGGCCTGACCGTGGCCGTGGTGCTGGCCGGCGTCACTGCCCTGGCCAGCCTGTTCACCCACCCGGGCGAAACCTTTGGCGAACTGGGCCGCGACACCGCGGACATGACCAGTACCGCACCGCAAATGCCTGAAGGCGACTGGCAGGCCTATGGCCGCACCGAATTCGGTGACCGCTACTCGCCGCTGAAGCAGATCACTCCGGCCAACGTCGGCAAGCTGCAAGAAGCCTGGCGCATCCAGACCGGCGACCTGCCAACCGCCGATGACCCGGTCGAGCTGACCAACGAAAACACCCCGCTCAAAGCCAACGGCATGCTCTATGCCTGCACCGCGCACAGCAAAGTGCTGGCGCTGGATCCGGACACCGGCAAGGAACTGTGGCGCTTCGACCCGCAGATCAAGAGCCCGGTCGGCTTCAAGGGCTTCGCCCACATGACCTGCCGTGGCGTGTCGTACTACGACGAAGCCGCTTACGCCAAGTCTGAGAACGCTGCCTCGGCCGTTATCTCCGAAGCTGGCAAAGCCGTTGCCCAGGCTTGCCCGCGTCGCCTGTACCTGCCAACCGCCGATGCGCGCCTGATCGCCCTGAACGCCGACACCGGCAAGATCTGCGAAGGCTTCGGCAAAAACGGCGTGGTCGACCTGACCCAAGGCATCGGCCCGTTCACCGCCGGTGGCTACTACTCCACCTCGCCAGCGGCGATTACCCGTGATCTGGTGATCATGGGCGGTCACGTCACCGACAACGAGTCGACCAACGAGCCATCGGGCGTAATCCGCGCCTTCGACGTGCGCGACGGTCACCTGGTGTGGAACTGGGACAGCGACAAGCCGGACGCCACCGAGCCATTGGCCCCAGGCGAAACCTACAGCCGCAACTCGGCCAACATGTGGTCGCTGGCCAGCGTAGATGAAAAACTCGGCATGGTTTACCTGCCACTGGGCAACCAGACTCCGGACCAGTGGGGCGCCGACCGCACCCCAGGCGCCGAGAAATTCAGCGCCGGCATCGTCGCCCTCGACCTGGCCACCGGTAAAGTGCGCTGGAACTACCAGTTCACCCACCACGACCTGTGGGACATGGACGTTGGCAGCCAGCCAACCCTGCTCGACATGAAAACCGCCGACGGCGTGAAACCGGCGCTGATCGCCCCGACCAAACAGGGCAGCCTGTACGTCCTCGACCGTCGTGACGGCACGCCGATCATCCCGATCAAGGAAATCCCGGTTCCGCAAGGCGCCGTGAAAGGCGACCACACCGCACCGACCCAGGCCCGTTCGGACCTCAACCTGCTGGCCCCGGAACTGACCGAAAAAGCCATGTGGGGCGCCAGCCCGTTCGACCAGATGCTGTGCCGCATCCAGTTCAAGGAACTGCGCTACGAAGGCCAATACACGCCTCCGTCGGAACAGGGCAGCCTGATCTATCCGGGTAACGTCGGCGTGTTCAACTGGGGCGGCGTCTCGGTCGACCCGGTTCGCCAGATGCTGTTCACCAGCCCGAACTACATGGCCTTCGTTTCGAAAATGGTGCCACGCGAGAAAGTCGCCGCCGGCAGCAAACGCGAGAGCGAAACCGCTGGCGTGCAGCCAAACACCGGCGCGCCATACGCGGTGATCATGCACCCGTTCATGTCGCCACTGGGCGTACCGTGCCAGGCCCCGGCCTGGGGCTACGTTGCCGGTATCGACCTGACCACCGGTAAAGTTGTGTGGAAACGCAAAAACGGCACCAGCCGCGACAGCTCGCCAATCCCGATCGGCTTCACCCTGGGCGTACCAAGCATGGGCGGTTCGATGGTCACTGCAGGCGGCGTCGGCTTCCTCAGCGGCACCCTCGATCAGTACCTGCGCGCCTACGACGTGAACACCGGTAAAGAACTGTGGAAATCGCGTCTGCCTGCCGGCGGCCAAGCGACCCCGATGACCTACACCGGCAAGGACGGCAAGCAATACGTGCTGCTCGTTGTTGGCGGTCACGGTTCGCTGGGCACCAAGATGGGTGACTATGTGATTGCGTACAAACTGCCGGAATAAGTTTTAGCGGCGGTAAAGGAAAGGCGATGCTCCGTGAGGGGCATCGCCTTTTTTGTGCCCACACTTTCTGAGTCCACCGGACAAACCTGTGGGAGCGGGCTTGCTCGCGAAAGCGGTGTATCAACCAATGAGTTTGCCGGCTGACACATTGCCTTCG
>NZ_JASCPO010000416.1:0-2750 GCF_029960145.1 Pseudomonas sp. PS01299
CGATAGCGGTGTGTCAGGCACTAAAGCGGCTGAATGTTAAACCGCTATCGCGAGCAGGCTCACTCCTACAGGGTTCTCCTATGAATCAGAGCATAAAAAAAGTGGCCACCGCGCAAACGGGGCCACTTTTTTCTACAGCGTATTAATGACCGTACACGTCAAAGTCGAAGTACTTGTCCTGGACTTTCTTGTACTCGCCATTGGCGCGGATTTCGGTGATGGCCTTGTTGAATTTCTCGGCCAGCTCGGTATCGCCCTTGCGTACGGCAATCCCGGCGCCGCCGCCGAAGTACTTGGCGTCTTCGTAAGTCGGGCCGACGAATTCGAAGCCTTTACCGGCGTCGGTCTTCAGGAAACCGTCGCTGAGGTTGACCGAGTCGGCGAGCATCGCGTCGAGACGGCCGGATTTCATGTCCAGGTTGGCTTCCTGTTGCGAGCCGTAGCGCACCACTTCAAACCCGGCGTCCTTGGCCATATCGGTGGCGTAGCGGTCGTGGGTACTGGCGCGCAGCACGCCGACTTTCTTGCCCTTGAGCTCGGTCAGCGGATCTTTGACACCGGAGCCTTCCTTCATCACGAAGCGCGCCGGGGTGTGGTAGTACTTGATGGTGAAATCGACGTTTTTCTTGCGGTCGTCAGTGATGGTCATCGAGGACAGGATCGCGTCGATCTTCTTCACTTTGAGTGCCGGGATCAGGCCGTCGAACTCCTGCTCGACCCACACGCATTTGACGTCCATCTGTTTGCACAGGGCGTCGCCGATATCGACGTCGAACCCGGTGAGTTTGCCATCAGCGGTTTTCATCGAGAATGGCGGGTAAGCGGCTTCGATCCCCAGACGAATCGGTTTGGCGTCTTCGGCCACAGCGGTCAGGGACAACATCGACAGTGCCAGGGCACCGAACATCACTAGCTTCTTCATTTATTACTCCTGTGTGCGGAGGCTTTTATTGGCAGCTTTCGATTGGCGTTCGGTCATGGCCATTGAGCAGCAAAAACCGACGTGGCCGGCAGTCTATGGCGGCGCGCACAGGGCAAATTGTGTTTAGGCGACAAATACTTACAGAAAATCGGCGCACGCGTTGACCGGGATCAACGGTGCGCCGACATGGTGCAAAGGCTGTAGGACAAACTCCGATTCTGCTCAGGAAATGGCTGAAAAACCTGTCAGCATTCGCAGGCAATGACAACTCGGGCAGGCTGTTCGACACTCAGCGAAAATCCCTCATCCAGCCAGCCGGTCACGCCGCCAATCATCTCCTTGACCGGGTAACCCAACGCCGCCAGTTTCACCGCAGCCTTGTTGGCGCCGTTGCAGTGCGGGCCGGCGCAATAGACCACGAACAACGTGCTCGTCGAATACTCCACCAGGCCTTCGGCGGTCAGCAAGCGGGTCGGAATGTTGATCGCGCCCGGCACGTGACCGCGCTCGAACGCCAAAGGCCCGCGCACGTCGACCAGGACAAAATCGACTTCACCGGCTTCCTGGCTGCTGTACACGTCAGAACAATCGGTTTCAAACGTCAGACGGTTGCTGAAGTGCATCAGGGCAATCGCCGACGGTGCAGCAGGAATGTCGCGAACCAGGCTGGTCATGTTGTGTGGCTCCTTCATCTGTTGGGGTGTGAGCAGACTTTATCGGGCCGGCACTTGGCGCTACAGTGGCGCGCAAGACACTCACCGGGAATTTTCCGCCAAATGCCTGACTCACCTGGATTGGTCGCGATTCTGGCCTACGATGGCCTCTGTACCTTCGAGTTCGGCATTGCCGTGGAGATTTTCGGCCTGCCCCGGCCGGAATTCGATTTCCCGTGGTACGAGCACTGCATCGTCGCCGTTGATCAAGGGCCGATGCGCGCCATGGGCGGGATTCACGTATTGGCCGACGGCGGCCTGGAGCTGCTGGCGCAGGCGCGCACCATCATCATTCCCGGTTGGCGCGACCGCGAGGCCCCGGTGCCGCCGGCGCTGATCGACGCCTTGCGACAGGCCCACGCCCAGGGTGCGCGGTTGCTGTCAATTTGCTCAGGGGTGTTTGTGCTGGCCGCCAGTGGCTTGCTCGACGGCCACGGTGCGACCACCCACTGGCGCTACACCGATGAACTGGCGCGACGCTACCCGGCGATCGCGGTCAATCCGGATGTGCTTTACGTCGATTCCGGACAGTTGATCACCTCGGCGGGCAGCGCCGCCGGGATCGATGCCTGCCTGCATCTGCTGGCACGGGACTTCGGCACCCAGGTCGCCAATTCAGTGGCCCGGCGTCTGGTGATGTCGCCGCAACGCACTGGCGGTCAGGCACAGTTCATCCCCACGCCGGTCAGCGCGACGCCGCGAAACGACTTGTCGCGGGTGATGCAGTGGGCCCGCGAGCGCTTGCACCAACCGCTGGAAGTGCGCGATCTGGCCAGCGAAGCGGCGATGAGCGAGCGCACCTTTTTGCGCCGTTTCACCGAAGCCAGCGGACAATCGCCCAAAGCGTGGCTACAACACGAGCGACTGGCCCGGGCGCGGGAATTACTGGAGAGCAGCGTGCACAACACCGAGCAAATTGCCCTGCACTGCGGTTATCGCTCGGTGGAAAGTTTTCGCGTGGCGTTTCGCAGCGTGGTCGGGGTGCCGCCGTCGGTGTATCGGGAGCGGTTTGGGCGTGGGGTCAAGGCCATTTCTTGAGTTGACTGTGATGACCCCTTCGCGAGCAAGCTCGCTCCCACATTTGAAATGGGCCCCCCTGTGGGAGCGAGCTTGCT
>NZ_JASCPO010000417.1:0-2745 GCF_029960145.1 Pseudomonas sp. PS01299
GGCTTGCTCGCGAATGTGGTGTGTCAGTCAATGGATAGGTCGACTGACACAGCGCATTCGCGAGCAAGCCCGCTCCCACAGGGGATCTCCATTGACAGGGAGATTTGGGTACAGCCACAACGCCACTGTTCCCGTGAGACCACGATGCAGGCAAGATGAAGCTCTGCAAGTCAGAACACAGGAAGCTGATCGTGACCGAAGCGTTTATTGTCGTTCAAACCGCCGAACAAGCCGTGGATCGTCTGGCCGAGCTGCATGAGCGGGCCACCACTGCGCTCAACTCGGCGCTCAAGCGTTACCTCAAGGATCGCGTCGAGCCTGACGCCGAACAGCGTGCCCTGTTTCGTTATCCCGAACTGCGTCTGACCTACCTGTGTCAGGGCGAAGTCCCACAGACCACCCGCGCCTACGCCAAGGTGCAACTGCCGGGCACCTACAGCGTCACCGTCACCCATCCCAAGGCGTTCCGCAAATACCTGCTGGAACAACTGGTGCCGTTGATGCACGACTTCACCGTGACCGTGGAAGTCGGTGTCAGCCAGCAGAATATTCCGTACCCGTACGTAGTCGAGCAGGGCGATGAACTGGCCGGCTCCGGCGTCACCGCTGCGGTGCTGGCGCGGGTGTTCCCGAGTACCGACCTGTCCGCCGCGACCGATGGCATCGCCGACGGTCTCTACGACTGGGAAAACACCGATCCGCTGCCACTGGCGCTGTTCGACGCCGCGCGCGTCGACTTCTCCCTGCGTCGTCTGGTGCACTACACCGGCAGCGACTGGCGCCATGTGCAGCCGTGGATTCTGCTGACCAACTATCACCGCTACGTCGACCAGTTCATCGTTCATGGCCTGGAACAACTGCGCAACGACCCGCGTTTCGTGCGCATGGTGCTGCCGGGCAACGTAATCATCGAGAAGGGCATGGATCACGGCGAAGCCTCGGCGATCGCCGCTGGCGTGGTCTGGCACCGCTACCAGATGCCGGCCTATCACCTGATCGCCAACGACGGCCATGGCGTGACCCTGGTCAACATCGGCGTCGGCCCGTCCAACGCCAAGAACATCACCGACCACCTGGCGGTGCTGCGCCCGCATTGCTGGCTGATGATCGGTCACTGCGGCGGGCTGCGTCAGTCGCAGACCATCGGCGACTACGTGCTGGCTCACGCCTACATGCGTCGCGACGGGATTCTCGACCGCGTGGTGCCGCCGAACATTCCGATCCCGGCACTGGCCGAAGTGCAACTGGCGCTGCAGCAAGCCGCGGCCAATATCACCGGCGAGAAGGGCGAGGAGCTGAAAAAGCGTCTGCGTACCGGCACCGTGCTGACTTACGACGACCGTAACTGGGAACTGCGCTGGGCGCAGGAACGTCCGCTGATCAACCTGTCCCGCGCCGTGGCGGTGGACATGGAAAGCGGCACCATCGCCGCCCAGGGTTATCGCTTGCGGGTGCCGTACGGCACGTTGCTGTGCGTTTCGGACAAACCGCTGCACAGTGAAATCAAGCTGCCGGGTTCGGCCAACGCGTTCTACGAGCGTGCGGTCAGCCAGCACTTGAAGATCGGCATCGAGGCGGTGGATCTGCTGCGCACCGAACTCAACTCGCTGCACTCGCGCAAGCTGCGCAGCTTCGACGAGCCGCCGTTCCGTTAACGGTTAGTCGTGGTCATTTGGCGGTCGGGGCACTAGCATTAGCAGCCCTGATCGCTAAATGTCTGTTCTCTTATGTCCCGTCCCCCGCGTCCACCTTCCCGCCGTCCCGGTCCGAAGCCATCCTCCTCGGCTCCACGTCGTGTCGCCAAAGCGCCGCCGGCCGAGCCGAAGTTGATCCTGTTCAACAAACCGTTCGATGTGCTGACGCAGTTCAGCGACGAAGGCGGGCGGGCGACGCTCAAGGATTACATTGACGTGCCCGGTATCTATCCGGCCGGACGCCTTGATCGCGACAGCGAAGGCTTGTTGTTGCTGACTAATGACGGCCAGTTGCAGGCGCGCATCGCTGATCCGAAACACAAACTGGCGAAGACTTACTGGGTGCAGGTCGAAGGCGTGCCGACAGGCGAGCAGTTGCAGCGTCTGCGCGAAGGCGTCGAGTTGAATGACGGCATGACTTTGCCTGCCGAGGCGCGGCAACTGGAGGAACCTGAACTGTGGCCGCGCAATCCGCCGGTGCGCTTTCGCATGACGGTGCCGACCAGTTGGCTGGAGCTGGTGATTCGTGAAGGGCGCAACCGTCAGGTACGGCGGATGACCGCCGCGGTGGGGTTGCCGACGTTGCGGCTGGTGCGGGTGCGGATTGGCGACTGGACGCTAGAAGGGCTCGATCAGGGCCAGTGGAAGGAAGTGCCGGCGCGGTTATAGAGCGCCGGATTCGATCAGGCCGATCACCACACTCTTGATGATGAACGCGGCCACGCCCAGGCCCAGCACGAAGAACAGAATGAACGAGCCGAAACGCCCGGCCTTGGACTTCTTCGCCAGATCCCAGACGATGAAACCCATGAAAATGATCAGGATGCTGACCAGGCCAGTCATCATCCACTCTTCGAATACTGCAGGATCCATCGGGCATCTCCGGCGCGCACAGGGCTGAAAGGGCTGGGCGATTATACGCCGAGGGGGATTGCGGGCGCATTGACCTGTGTCGGTGTGCCGCAGTGATGGTGGTCGCCTGTGCCGGCCCCTTCGCGAGCAAGCCCGCTCCCACATTTGCAATGCATTTCCCTGTGGGAGCGGGCTTGCT
>NZ_JASCPO010000418.1:0-2718 GCF_029960145.1 Pseudomonas sp. PS01299
TTGCCTTGGCCGAAATAAGGGAGCGGGGGCCGGGGCGCGGGTTCGAAAGGGCAGGAACCCGCGCCGACTGTTTCAAGAAGTTCTTGGTTTGCCGTCAATGGCCGGTTCTGCATCCTTTGTAGCAGGTGTGGCGCCGGTCAGGTGACGGGCGATGAGCCCGCGATACCCGGCAGCGCCGAGGCAGGCACCGACAATCGGTGCAAAAATCGGAATCAGGAAGTACGGAATATCGCGACCGCCAGTGAACGAAATTTCACCCCAGCCAGCGAAGAAAGTCATCAGTTTCGGACCGAAGTCGCGGGCCGGGTTCATCGCGAACCCGGTCAGCGGGCCCATCGAGCTGCCGATCACCGCGATCAGCAAACCGATCAGCAGCGGTGCCAGCGGGCCTTTCGGCAGACCGTTGTTGTCATCGGTCAGGGCCATGATCACGCCCATCAGGATCGCGGTGATGATCATCTCGACCAGGAATGCCTGAGCGGTGGACAGTACCGGATTGGGGAAGGTCGAGAACACCGAGGCCAACTCAAGGCTGGCGGCGGTGCCACGCACCATGTGGTGAGTTTGTTCGTAATCGAAGAATAGATTGCTGTACAGCGTGTACACCAACAGCGCACCGCAAAACGCGCCGGCGATCTGCGACAGGATATAGAACGGCAGTTTGCGCTTTTCGAAGTCGGCGAAAATGCTCAGGGCAATGCTCACGGCGGGATTCAGATGCGCGCCGGAAACCCCGGCGGTCAAGTAGATCGCCATGCTCACGCCGACGCCCCAGATAATGCTGATTTCCCACAGACCGAAGCTGGCGCCCGCGACTTTGAGCGCGGCGACACAGCCAGTGCCGAAAAAGATCAGAAGTGCAGTCCCCAGAAACTCGGCCAGGCATTGGCCGGAAAGCGATGGTTGCTGTAAAGCAGTTGTCATTGAAAACCTCGATTTTTGTTGTTGTCTGGCGCATTTGCCGTCAGGGCAAGGCGCGATTTTCCCCGGGGCAGGATCCCCATCCTGTTCCCGGTTTACTGCTGGGTGCTGCGGTGATGATAATTCTTACATTATTCAGATTCGAAAAAATATAGACAAGAAACAAACCTGTCAAAGGTCGAAAGTGAACCATCGGTCACAATTAAACTATCAGCCTGCTGAATGATCCTGCGGAAGATGGCGGCGATAGTCCGGCGATTCGCCTGCAACGCCCGGAAAACGGGGCTCGCGCTAGAGCCTTTTGCGAGATGATGGCCTAGAATCCGGCGCAGGATTTTTCTGTTGATGCCGAGCCTGGAGCTGCCATGACCCCTGCGTTGGACTTGTTGAAAAAAGTTCGTGCCGAACATCGCGTGCACAGTTACGAACATGACCCCAAGGCCGCGTCCTATGGGCTGGAGGCCGCCGAGAAACTGGCGCTGGAGCCGGCGCAGGTGTTCAAGACGCTGCTCGCTGCCAGCGAAAAAGGTGAATTGCTGGTGGCGGTGGTGCCGGTCGTCGGAAGTCTTGATCTCAAAGGTCTGGCACACGCGGCGGGCGTCAAGAAAGTCGAAATGGCTGACCCGGCTGCGGCGCAGCGTTCCACCGGTTACCTGTTGGGCGGCATCAGTCCGCTGGGGCAGAAGAAGCGTCTGCGCACCTTCATCGATAACTCGGCCCAGGGCTTTGCGACTATTTATGTCAGTGCTGGCCGACGCGGTCTGGAAGTCGAATTGGCGCCGGCGGTTCTGGCTGAACACACCCAAGCCAAATTTGCCGACATCGGTCGTGCATGAACTTGCGTTCTGTATGAAGAAAATTGCCCGGTTCTGTCACTGGCGCTGAGCGCAGCGTGGCTGCATGCTCTGCCGATTCACTTAGGGAGAAGGTTATGCAGCTCGAATTTCATCAGGTTGATGCGTTCAGTGATCGGCCGTTCAGTGGCAACCCGGCGATGGTGTATCGGCTCGATGCATGGCTCGCGGACGATTTGATGCAGAAGATCGCCGCCGAACACAATCTGGCAGAAACCGCGTTCGTGGTGCGCGAAGGCGCGGCGTGGCACATCCGCTGGTTCACCCCGACCACCGAGGTGCCATTGTGCGGGCATGCGACGCTGGCCAGTGCCTATGTGTTGTTCGAGGTCTACAAGGAAACTACCGAGCGGCTGGACTTCATCTGCAAGTCCGGGCCGCTTAGCGTCAGCCGCGAGGGCGATCGCCTGTGGCTGGACTTCCAGTCGATTGTGCCGTCAGAAATTGGCGTGACGCTGGATGTCGAGCGTGCGCTGGGCGTCGAGGCGGTGGATGTGCTCGGTTCCAACGAATTGTTTGTGGTGCTGGAGTCGGAGCAGGCAGTGCTCGACTGCACGCCGGACATGGTAGCGCTGGCGAAACTGCCGTGGCTCGGCGCGATCGTGACGGCGCGCGGCAATCAGCACGATTTCGTCTCGCGTTATTTCGCCCCGGCAATCGGCATCAACGAAGATCCGGTGACCGGCTCGACGCATTGCAGCCTGATTCCGTATTGGTCGAAACGTTTGGGCAAATCCAGTTTGACCGCGTGCCAGCGTTCGGCGCGGGGCGGGGAGTTGTTCTGTCGGCTGGAGGGGGAGCGGGTGAAGATCGGCGGGAATGCGACGCTGGTGGCAAGCGGCACGCTGATCCTGGGTTGAACCCAAAACCAACTGTGGGAGCGGGCTTGCTCGCGAATGCGGGGTGTCAGACGACCTCTTCGTTGACTGACCCAGCGCATTCG
>NZ_JASCPO010000419.1:0-2704 GCF_029960145.1 Pseudomonas sp. PS01299
GCTAATGGGGTCTATCATTCAACCATGATGTTGACTGACCTGACGCCTTCGCGAGCAAGCCCGCTCCCACATTGACCTTTTAACTTCGTCCTGACTGCCAGCGGTCGATCCCGATCACCAGCAAGCCAATCAGCACAAACCCCACCATTATCCCCCCGGCATTGATGAACACCTGTGCATAACCCAGCAGCGCCACATCAATGAACGGATACGCATACGCGCCAAGCAGATGCCCGCGCAGCAACGCGTAAATGAAATACACCAACGGGTAAATCAGCCACAGCGGCAGGTGCCACAGGCGCAGGGTGCCTTTGGGCACGCAGCACCACCAATAGCCGAGAAACAGCAGCGGCATCACGTCATGCAGCAATTCATCGGCGACAAACTGCCAGCCTTCCGGGTGCCACAAATGCCGCAGCAAAATGCTATAGGCCAGGCCGACCACCGCGATGCTGACCGCAATCCCGCTGCTGACCCACGGCTGGAGAAACCAGCGCTGCGCAGCGGATTCACGCCGGGTGACCGCGCAGGTCAGCACCGTTGCCACCAGGGTGTTGGTCAACACCGTGAAGTAACTGAAGAAACCCACCAGCCCCCCCAACAGGCTGGCATCGACACTCAGTCGCGCGAGGAAAATCAGGTACAGCTGAGTACTCAGCCCGACCCAGCCGAGGCTGGCGATGACAGTGATCAGGCGTCGCCGCGCAACGGCGTCCATCTCAGACCGGTCGCTTGGTGCGCATCAGTTTCACGTACAAGCGCTCGACCTTTTCCCGCGCCCACGGGGTTTTGCGCAGGAAGGTCAGGCTCGACTTGATGCTCGGATCGCTCTTGAAGCAACGGATATCGATGCGCTCGGCCAACCCTGACCACTCGTAATGCGCCACCAGCGCATTGAGGATCTGTTCGAGGGTTACGCCATGCAGCGGATCGGGAGTGTGGTCGTTCATGCCAAGCCTTTGGACGGAGTGAAAATGCACAAGCCGCGCACCTTAGCCGAGGGGCCGGTCAGGTGGAAGGCCTTGGATCAAATGTAGGCCAACCCGAGAAGATCGCAGCCTGCAGCCATCGCCACAATGCGCCCGTTTGCCGCACTGTTACCGAATCAGAAATGCTGCATGTCTGCAAAAGCCCTTTGTCTTTTTGTTACAGATCATTATCCTGCCGCCCTTCAGCTGAATCGCTTCACTGCCTGCGTCAAATTGAAGCGCTCGGTTTACCCCCGTAAAACACCAAAAAAAGACTGACCCATGCCTGATTTTTCCTTCTCCCGAGACAGCGCTATCTCAGCCCTGCGCCTGCTCGGCGGCTGCACCGCGCTCGGCTTCGCCACCTACGCCCAGGCGGCTCCCGCCTTCGACAGCGACTCACCGTGGATGCTCGGTGACTGGAACGGCACGCGTACCGAACTCGCGGAAAAAGGCTACGACTTCAAACTCGACTACACCGGCGAAATGGGCAGCAACCTGCACGGCGGCTACGACCACGATCGCACCGCGCGTTACAGCGACCAGTTCGGTCTGGGCACGCACCTGGACCTGCAAAAAATCCTTGGCTGGGACGACGCCGAGTTTCAGCTGACCATCACCAAGCGCAGTGGCAACAACATCAGCAACGACCGGATCAACGATCCACGCGTTGGCGGCTTCACCTCGGCCCAGGAAGTCTGGGGCCGTGGCCAGACCACGCGCCTGACGCAGATGTGGTACCAGCAGAAATTCTTCGACCAGAAGCTCGACATCAAGGTCGGCCGCTTTGGTGAAGGCGAAGACTTCAACAGCTTCCCGTGCGACTTCCAGAACCTGGCCTTCTGCGGCTCGCAGGTCGGCAACTGGGTCGGCGGCATCTGGTACAACTGGCCGGTCAGCCAATGGGCGCTGCGGGTCAAATATCACCTGACCCCAGAGCTGTACGCGCAGGTCGGCGCCTACGAGCAGAACCCGTCAAACCTCGATCGCGGCAACGGCTTCAAACTCAGCGGCAGCGGTACCCAAGGCGCCGTGTTGCCGGTGGAACTGGTGTGGACGCCGAAGCTCAACGGCCTGCCGGGCGAATACCGTGCCGGTTACTACTACAGCAGCGCCAAGGCCTCTGACGTCTATAAAGACCAGAACGGCCAGCCCGCCGCACTGAGCGGCGAAGCCTACCGCAGCGCGTCGAGCAAGCACGGCGTGTGGTTCGGTGCGCAGCAGCAAGTCACCAGCCTCGCCAGCGACCACTCGCGCGGCTTGAGCGTGTTTGCCAACGCGACGATGCACGACAAGAAAACCAACGCGATCGACAACTACGTGCAGGCCGGCGTGGTCTACAAAGGCCCGTTCGATGCCCGCGCCAAAGACGACATCGGTTTCGCCCTGGCCCGCGTCCACGTCAACCCGGCCTTTCGCAAAAACGCCGAAGCGAGCAATCAGGCGCACGCCGTCTACGACTATGACGACCCGTCCTTCCTGCCGCCGCAGGACACCGAATACAGCGCCGAACTGTATTACGGCGTGCACGTTGCCAACTGGCTGACCGTGCGCCCGAACCTGCAATACATCCGCCATCCGGGCGGCGTGAACGAGGTCGATGACGCACTGATCGCGGGGATCAAGATCCAGTCCTCGTTCTAAAGATTTACGCAAATCCCCAAGGTGGGAGCGGGCTTGCTCGCGAAAGCGGCGTGTCAGTCGATGCATCAGCCTTCTGACACACCGCTTTCGCG
>NZ_JASCPO010000041.1:0-38191 GCF_029960145.1 Pseudomonas sp. PS01299
CTCGCGAAGAGGGTGTGTCAGTCGACATCAATGTTGCCTGACACACCCTCTTCGCGAGCAAGCCCGCTCCCACAGTGGTTTGTGGCGTTAGAAGGTCAGCATTTGCCTTCAAGAATCGCCGCATAGCCTTCGCGATAACTCGGATACGTCGGCGTCCAGCCCAGCGCCTTCGCCCGGGCATTGCTGCAGCGCTTGCTGCCGGTGCGACGTACGCTGGCGTCTTCCGCCCAATCGGTGACACCCAGATACTCGCGCAACCAGGCGACCACTTCGGCCAGCGGCGCCGGCGCATCGTCCACCCCGATATAAACATCCTGCAACGGCTTGCCCTGATGAGCCGCGTTCAGCAGAAACGCCATCAGCCCCGCCGCGTCATCAGCATGGATGCGATTGCCGTACAGCGGCGGCTCGACCGCCACCCGATAACCGCGACGCACCTGGGTCAACAGCCATTCACGTCCGGGGCCGTAAATGCCGGTCAGGCGCACGATGCTCGCCGGGATACCGCTGTTCAGCGCCACTTGCTCAGCCTCAAGCATCACCTGCCCGGAATAGCCGCTGGCGACGGTCGCTGAATGCTCGTCGACCCACTCCCCTTCCTGCTGGCCGTACACGCTGCTGCTGGACACGAACAGCAGTCGCTCAGGCACCTGGCCAAAGTCATTCAGCCAGCTCAGCACATTCTGCAAACCCTGTACGTAGGCGGCGCGATAACCGGCTTCATCGTGATCGGTGGCGGCCGCGCAATACACCAGATAATCCACCGCCCCGAACGGCCAGTTTTCCGGGCAATCTTCCTTGAACAGGTCACCAGCGACGCCGATGACGCCATCCGGCAAACGCGAAACATCACGGCGCAGACCATGCACCTCCCAGCCGGCGGCCAACAATTGCGTAGCCAGACGACTGCCGACGTCACCGCAACCGGCAATCAAAACAGAAGGCGCGGACATGAAAAAACTCCCAAACGAAAGGAACAGACTAGCCCTCGCAAAGGACGAACGGCTAGCAATGAAGGAAAAAAAGAAACTCTATTACTTTTGTTAACAAGAATTACTTGCAATAATGCATCCCACTTTTGTTCTCGGCCTCACGAGGCCTGGAAGAGCATCACCGTTTTTCTACCTCAGGTCCGGCCAGCATGACACGTAATCAATTCCCCGCTTCGCCAACCACACGACCTCGCGCCTGGAGCGCGGTGGCGGCCCTGCTGCTCAGCCTGATGCTGGCGCCGACCGCTGCTTTCGCTGACGCACAAGCGCCAGCCGCTCCGGCTGCCACCGAACAGCACGCGCCTGCTACCGCCGCGCCAGCCGCCACCGACCCGGTACAGGCTGTAGACGCCAGCGCAGCAGACGCGCCTGAAGTGCTCGAACCTGACAACAGCTTGGGCATGGCCCACGACCTGTCGCCATGGGGCATGTACCAGAACGCCGACATCATCGTGAAAATCGTGATGATCGGTCTGGCCATCGCTTCCATCATCACCTGGACCATCTGGATCGCCAAAGGCTTCGAGCTGATGGGCGCCAAGCGTCGTCTGCGCGGTGAAATCGCTGCCCTGAAAAAAGCCGCGACCCTCAAGGAAGCCAGCGCCACTGCGGCAAAGGAAGGCACCCTCGCCAACCTGCTGGTGCACGACGCCCTCGAAGAGATGCGCCTGTCGGTCAACAGCCGCGAGAAAGAAGGCATCAAGGAGCGCGTCAGCTTCCGTCTTGAGCGTCTGGTCGCAGCCTGTGGCCGCAACATGAGCAGCGGCACCGGCGTCCTCGCCACCATCGGTTCCACCGCGCCGTTCGTCGGCCTGTTCGGTACCGTGTGGGGCATCATGAACAGCTTCATCGGCATCGCCAAGACCCAGACCACCAACCTCGCCGTCGTGGCGCCGGGCATCGCCGAAGCGCTGCTGGCCACCGCGCTGGGCCTGGTTGCTGCGATTCCTGCGGTGGTGATCTACAACGTGTTCGCCCGCTCCATCGCCGGCTACAAGGCGCAGGTGTCCGATGCTTCGGCGCAGGTTCTGTTGCTGGTCAGCCGTGACCTCGATCACCAGCCTGAGCGCAGCAGCTCGCAACCACACATGGTGAAAGTGGGGTAATCGGCCATGGGCCTGCATTTGAAAGAAGGCGCAGACGACGATCTGGCCGAGAACCACGAAATCAACGTCACGCCGTTCATCGACGTGATGCTGGTGCTGCTGATTATTTTCATGGTGGCCGCGCCGCTGGCTACCGTGGACATCAAAGTCGACCTGCCGGCCTCGACCGCCAAACCGGCGCCGCGCCCGGAGAAACCGGTGTTCCTCAGCGTTAAAGCTGATCAGCGCCTGTACATCGGCGACGACGAAGTCAATGCCGATACCCTTGGCGCCGTGCTCGACGCCAAGACCCAGGGCAAAAAAGACACCACCATCTTCTTCCAGGCCGACAAGGGCGTGGACTACGGCGACCTGATGAGCGTGATGGATAAATTGCGCTCGGCCGGTTACCTGAAGGTCGGTCTGGTGGGCCTCGAGAGCGCAGCCAAGAAATGATCACGACGCGCCATAAGCTGACGCGTTACAGCGGTAGCCTGGCCGTGGTGCTGGGCGTTCACGCGCTGGCCATCGCGCTGGCGCTGAACTGGACCGCCCGCCCGCCCATCGAACTGCCGCCGCAGGCAATGATGGTTGAGCTGGCACCGGTTCCGACCCCGCCACCGCCTGCTCCGCCGAAAGTCGTCACACCGCCGCAGCCACCGGCTCCGGTCGAAGAGTTGCCGATTCCGAAACTGGCTGAAGCACCCAAGCCCGAGATTGCCGTACCGAAGCCCAAACCCAAGCCAAAGCCGAAACCGCAGCCGCCCAAACCGGTGGAGAAAAAACCGGAACCGGTGAAGGAAAAACCTTCCGAGGAAAAACCGGCGGAGACGCAGCCGACCCAGGCCCCGACGGAGAAATCCGCCCAGCCGGCACCGGGACCGTCGCCCGCACAAATGGCCGCCAAGGCCAGCTGGCAAAACACCCTGCTCGCGCACTTGGGCAAGTACAAAAAGTACCCGCAAAGCGCACAGGCACGGGGCAAGGAAGGCCTGAACCGTCTGCGTTTCGTGGTGGATGCCGAAGGTAATGTGCTGTCGTTCGAACTGGTGGGCCGCTCGGGCAACGCCGATCTGGACCGGGCCACCCTGGAAATGATCCGCCGCGCACAACCGCTGCCCAAGCCACCGGCGGACATGTTGACCAACGGCTCGATCGAAATTGTCGCGCCGTTTGTGTACTCGCTGGATAAACGCCGCTGATCCATTGTGGGAGCGGGCTTGCTCGCGAAAGCGTCGTGTCAGTCGACATCCATGTATCTGACACACCGCATTCGCGAGCAAGCCCGCTCCCACAGGGTCGACAGTGGGATCGAAAAGGCACCGAAAGGTGCCTTTTGCCTATCTGGCAACGGCAAACTCACATTGCCCGGTGTCGCATTCCTCACTCAGTCTGATAACGTGCGTCTATCGATTGCAGCCGTTATGCTTGGCCCGCAACTTCATGGACGCTTGCTATGACCCTCACAGAATTACGCTACATCGTTACCCTCGCCCAAGAGCAGCACTTCGGCCACGCCGCCGAGCGTTGCCACGTCAGTCAGCCGACCCTGTCGGTGGGCGTGAAAAAACTTGAAGACGAACTCGGTGTGCTGATTTTCGAGCGCAGCAAAAGCGCCGTGCGCCTGACCCCGGTCGGCGAAGGCATCGTCGCCCAGGCGCAGAAAGTCCTGGAACAGGCGCAAGGCATCCGTGAACTGGCCCAGGCCGGCAAGAACCAGCTGACCGCCCCGCTGAAAGTCGGCGCGATCTACACCGTCGGCCCGTACCTGTTCCCGCATCTGATTCCACAACTGCACCGGGTCGCCCCGCAGATGCCGTTGTACATCGAAGAAAACTTCACCCATGTGCTGCGCGACAAACTGCGCAACGGCGAGCTGGACGCGATCATCATCGCCCTTCCGTTCAACGAAGCCGACGTGCTGACCCTGCAACTCTACGACGAGCCGTTCTACGTCCTGATGCCGGCCCAGCACCCGTGGACGCAAAAAGAATCCATCGATGCCGCCCTGCTCAACGACAAGAGCCTGCTGCTGCTCGGCGAAGGCCACTGCTTCCGCGATCAGGTTCTGGAAGCCTGCCCGACCCTGACCAAGGGCAACGACGGCGCCAAGCACACCACGGTCGAATCCAGCTCGCTGGAAACCATCCGTCACATGGTCGCCTCCGGTTTGGGCATCTCGATCCTGCCGCTGTCGGCGGTGGACAGCCATCACTACGCCCCGAGCGTGATCGAAGTGCGTCCACTGTCGGCACCAGTGCCGTTCCGCACCGTGGCCATCGCCTGGCGCGCGAGCTTCCCGCGGCCGAAAGCCATCGAGATCCTCGCCGACTCCATTCGCCTGTGCTCGGTGGCCAAGCCCGCCGCACCGGTCACGGCCGGTTAAGCCAGCGTCATGACTGAGCTGTCGCAGGTGTCGGTCACCGCACTCAAGGGTGTCGGCGAAGCCATGGCCGAGAAACTGGCCAAGGTCGGTCTGGAAAACCTCCAGGACGTACTGTTCCACCTGCCGCTGCGCTATCAGGATCGCACCCGCGTGGTGCCGATCGGCGCATTGCGGCCGGGGCAGGACGCCGTGGTCGAAGGCACCGTCAGCGGCGCCGACGTGGTCATGGGCCGGCGGCGCAGCCTCGTCGTGCGCTTGCAGGACGGCACCGGCGGCTTGAGCCTGCGCTTCTACCACTTCAGCAACGCGCAGAAAGAAGGCCTCAAGCGCGGCACTCGGATTCGCTGCTACGGCGAAGCCCGGCCCGGTGCTTCGGGCCTGGAGATCTACCACCCGGAATACCGCGCCATCAACGGCGACGAGCCGCCGCCAGTGGATGAAACCCTGACCCCGGTCTACCCGCTGACCGAAGGCCTGACCCAGGCGCGCCTGCGCCAGTTGTGCATGCAGACTCTGACCCTGCTCAAGCCAGCCACCCTGCCCGACTGGTTGCCGACCGAACTGGCCCGCGACTACCAACTAGCGCCGCTGGCCGACGCGATCCGCTACCTGCACAACCCGCCCGCCGATGCCGACGTCGACGAACTCGCCCTCGGCCATCACTGGGCCCAGCATCGCCTGGCCTTCGAAGAACTGCTGACTCACCAACTGTCGCAGCAACGCCTGCGCGAAAGCATGCGCTCCCTGCGCGCACCGGCGATGCCGAAAGCCACGAAGCTGCCACCGAAATACCTGGCCAACCTCGGTTTCAACCCGACCGGCGCCCAGCAACGCGTCGGCAACGAAATCGCCTACGACCTCAGCCAGCACGAACCGATGCTGCGGCTGATTCAGGGCGACGTCGGCGCGGGCAAAACCGTGGTCGCCGCCCTCGCGGCACTGCAAGCACTGGAGGCCGGTTATCAGGTCGCACTGATGGCGCCGACCGAGATCCTCGCCGAGCAACACTTCATCACCTTCAAGCGCTGGCTCGAGCCGCTGGGCATCGACGTGGCGTGGCTGGCCGGCAAGCTCAAGGGCAAGAACCGCGTCGCCGCGCTGGAGCAGATCGCCAGCGGCACGCCGATGGTGGTTGGCACCCACGCGCTGTTCCAGGACGAAGTGCAATTCAAGAATCTGGCGTTGGTGATCATCGACGAACAACACCGCTTTGGCGTGCAGCAGCGTCTGGCGCTGCGGCAGAAAGGCGTCGGCGGGCGCATGTGTCCGCACCAACTGATCATGACCGCCACGCCGATCCCCCGCACGCTGGCGATGAGCGCCTACGCCGACCTCGACACCTCGATCCTCGACGAACTGCCGCCCGGTCGCACCCCGGTCAACACCGTGCTGGTCACCGACACTCGCCGCGTCGAAGTCATCGAACGGGTGCGCAGCGCCTGCGCCGAAGGGCGTCAGGCCTATTGGGTGTGCACACTGATCGAAGAGTCGGAAGAGCTGACCTGTCAGGCGGCCGAAACCACGTTCGAAGACCTCACCGCCGCCCTCGGCGAGCTGAAAGTCGGACTGATTCACGGGCGCATGAAGCCCGCCGAAAAAGCGGCGGTCATGGCCGAATTCAAGGCCGGCAACCTGCAACTGCTGGTCGCCACCACGGTGATTGAGGTCGGCGTCGACGTGCCCAACGCCAGCCTGATGATCATCGAAAACCCCGAACGTCTCGGCCTCGCGCAGTTGCACCAATTGCGTGGCCGCGTTGGCCGGGGCAGCGCGGTCAGCCATTGCGTGCTGCTCTACCATCCGCCGCTGTCGCAGATCGGCCGCCAGCGCCTGGGCATCATGCGCGAGACCAACGACGGTTTCGTCATCGCCGAAAAAGACCTCGAACTGCGCGGCCCCGGCGAAATGCTCGGCACGCGCCAGACCGGTCTGCTGCAATTCAAAGTCGCCGACCTGATGCGCGACGCCGATCTGCTGCCCGCCGTACGCGATGCCGCGCAAGCGCTGCTGGAACGCTGGCCGACTCACGTCAGCCCATTGCTCGACCGCTGGCTGCGTCACGGGCAGCAATACGGCCAAGTGTGAGCACCGTCGCAGTTTGTGCAGGATCGTTCCTACAGAGCTGGTTATACTCCTGCCATTGTTTCAAAAACGGATACAGACCATGACTGACGCAGCTCTCGCCCCCGAACTCCCGCACGCGCCGTCTGTAATTCGGCTGCTGCTCGGCAAGCTGGGGATCGCCTACGAAGAAGTGCTCGACCACCACGGCCTCAACGCTTCGCGCAAGGTACAAGCCGTGTTGCTGGACGATGCTGTCGGCGCGCTGATGGTGCTGTTTCCGCAGAGCCAGTTGCTGGACCTCAATCGCCTCGCCGAACTCACGGGCCGACGCCTGACCGCCGTGTCCACCGAGCGCCTGGAAAAGATGCTCGGCAAACACAGCCTGAGCCTGCTGCCGGGCCTGCCGGCGCTGACCAGCTCGCCGTGTCTCTACGAAGAAAGCCTGCTGCGCGAACCGAAGCTGCTGATCAACTCCGGCGAGCCGGGCCTGCTCCTAGAAATCACCAGCGAGAACTTCAAGACCATGCTGACCAAGGCCAGCGCCGCCAATTTCGGCGAAGCCCTGAGCAGCATCCGCCCGAACCTCGACCGCCCGGACGATGACCGCGAGGAAATCACCCAGGCTGTGCAGGCGTTCACTGCACGCCGGATTCAGCAGCGTCTGGAAGCGACCATCGAGATTCCGCCTCTGGCCGAGACGGCGCAAAAAATCATCAAGCTGCGCGTCGACCCCAACGCCACCATCGACGACATCACCGGCGTGGTCGAAACCGACCCGGCGCTGGCCGCACAGGTTGTGAGCTGGGCGGCGTCGCCGTACTACGCCTCGCCGGGCAAGATCCGTTCGGTGGAAGACGCGATCGTTCGCGTGCTCGGTTTTGATCTGGTGATCAACCTGGCGCTGGGCCTAGCCCTTGGCAAGACCCTGAGCCTGCCGAAAGACCACCCGCAACACACCACGCCGTACTGGCAGCAGTCGATCTACACCGCCGCCGTCATCGAAGGCCTGACCCGCGCCATGCCCCGCGCTCAGCGCCCGGAAGCCGGCCTGACGTATCTAGCCGGTCTGCTGCACAACTTCGGTTACCTGCTGCTGGCCCACGTGTTCCCGCCGCACTTCTCACTGATCTGCCGCCACCTGGAGGTCAACCCGCACCTGTGCCACAGCTACATCGAGCAACACCTGCTCGGTATCAGCCGCGAACAGATCGGCTCGTGGCTGATGCGCTACTGGGACATGCCGGACGAGTTGGCCACCGCCCTGCGCTTCCAGCACGACCCAAGCTACGACGGCGCCTACGCCGAATACCCGAACCTCGTCTGCCTGGCCGTGCGCCTGCTGCGCAGCCGCGGCATCGGCTCCGGCCCCGACGAAGACATCCCCGACGCCCTGCTCGAACGCGTCGGCCTGACCCGCGACAAAGCCAACGACGTCGTCAGCAAAGTCCTCGAAGCCGAAGTCCTGCTACGCGAACTGGCCTCGCAGTTCAGCCAGGCCTGAAAACTTCGCGAGCAAGCTCGCTCCCACAAGGTTTCGGTAACATCCTGTGGGAGCGAGCCTGCTCGCGAAGAATCCACCTCAATTTATCTGTCTGACATAAAACTTGTGGTGAGGGGATTTATCCCCGACCGGCTGCGCAGCAGTCGCAAACCCAGCCAACAGGGTGTGTCAGTTATATCGAAGTCTCAGGTTTTGGGGCCGCTGCGCAGCAGCCCATCGGGGATAAATCCCCTCACCACAACAGCCCATCTACTCAAGCCCTTCTACTCAGGCCTTCGGCTTAGCCTTCCTCGGCACCAAATACTTCATCAACCCCTGAAACCACATCACCAGCGCCGGATTCCCCTTCAGCTGGATCGACTTGTCCTGAATCCCCTGCATAAACGCCAACTGCTTGTTCTTCGCCTGCATCGTCGCAAAGCCATAACCGGCATCTTTAAACGCAATCGCAAACGCCGGCTCCGCCACCACGCCAGACTTGCTGGTGATGCGCTGATTCTTCACCACGAAATGCCGCGCCACTTTCCCGTCCAGCGTCTGCAGCTGAAACACCAGATCCTTGTCACCCAACTGCTGCTGGAACGCAGGATTTGTCCGGCTGGCCTTACCCATCAACAAACCCATCATCCACAGAAGAAAACGAAATTTCATGCGCACAGCCTCAAAAGGAAAATGAACGGCCGGGGCAGTGTAAGGGATTCAGACGATAACGCCACTATCTACCTCTAATGGAAGATGATGCAGCCTATTTCCCGCACGATGACCGCCAAGTCACAACTCGGCACCCACCGTCCTACACCTGTTGAAACACATCCCTGTAGGAGCTGCCGAAGGCTGCGATCTTTTGATCTTCCAGCCTGCAAACCTATGGGAAATTTCCTGCAAAGCGTGGTGTTGTGCGTGAACTAGGCAGGTTGGAGCATCGTCGATAGCCTGTGTGTGTCTCCGCAAAATCGGTGACTCGGACGTGCAAGTCCAGACTCGTCATGCATTCAGTTATGGCTATTCGCCGGGTGTTTTCCTATGCTCGCGAACTGTTATGGCGGCTGTGTATGGGAGGCCTTCGGGTCTGCCGGTTTCCGAGTCCGGTCTTGCACACCTATACACAGCTGCCACCCTCTCGAAGCAAGCGAAACGGTGTTGGCTCCATAACTCGGAAATACCTATGATCAAACCAACACCCAATCCCCCCGAAACCCCAGACATATCGCCCTACGAATCGCTGGAATCCAAGAAATTCCACGAAGCCGCCGAACGCGCCCTCGACCACCACTTCAAACCGCGCACCGAATCCCAACCCAAACGCGAAACCGGCCTCTTCAGCCTCACCCCCGGCACCGACGCCGAAGCCCTCATGGCCAACGCCTCCGAAGACCTCCTGTCCATCAGCGCCATCGCCTGCGACCTCGCCGACGACCTCCACGGCTCCCGCCGCTCGGTTGCACTGGCCCTGAGCAGAATGGCGGATGGGGTGCGATTGATGGTGGAAGGGACGCTTGATCATATTGAAGTGCGGAACCTGGCAGCCAAGTCGTAGCGGGATCTGCGGGTGAAAAAAGGGGACGTTAAGTCCCCTTTCTTAAAGATTTCATCCCCACCGACAACCCGTTTCTGGGGAGGCCTCGATGCTGAAGTCTTCATCGAACGAATACTGTTTGCCGGATTTGTAATTCGTGTAACGCATCGAATTCACCCGAGCGCCTTGCGTTGCAATGACATACTGCCCCGTCACTGCACCGTCTGAAACTTCCACCCATGTCGTCGTGAATTCGTAAGGTCCGCTCTCCGTCATGACGTACTCTTCGGTTCGGTGATGAACCAAAGCAATGGCTTTCTTCGACTTGCTGTACCTGACACTTGCACCGCTCCATTTAGCGGCCACGTCGTAATAGATTCTGAATTCAAAATTGATGTTTTTGCCTTCCAGAGAGTGGAAGCACCTTACCTGTGTAGAAACTTCGCTGTGGGCAGTCAGCGGTATCAGAAGAAGCGCAGAAATAAACGCAGATAAAGATTTCAAACCGATCATTTCTTTAGCGGTTCCTGGGTAGTTGAAAGCGCATCCTCACCGCGCAGTAGGCGATGTCTTCACGCAACAGACGGCCAGCCATCTCACAATGCCCTTCTGCGTACTTCTTCCAAAGCGGATCATCGAACTCATCCCCTCCCAGTCGCTCAATGGCGGCCGCTAAATTTCTCTCACGATCCTTCCCCGCAATCGCAGATGCGGCTTTGTAAAAGCCATCTAGCGGTAAGCCCGTCTGCAGGGCAATCAACTCTCCCAACCGGGCATTGGTCGTTTGTACCAGACACCCAAGCCTTTCGATTGGCGCCTCAGCGCCCGGCAAACCGGATTGATAAAGCTCCTCGCAAAACGACTCTTTGAAACGCACCCAGTTCTTCTGCACATCTCTGAGATCGCTCTGTTCCGCAGGAGACAAACTCGTCAGCGCTTTTTTATATTGCTCGTTCAACACAGCATCGACCTTCTCCAAGGTTTGCTGGCCGCAAATGATCAAGTCGGGGTTGGAAAAGCTGTCTGGATTACACACTTCTGCGGCAAGTGCCGCAGTAGAGGTTGCCAATGCCAAGCAGCAGAGAAGAATCGAAAATCCTTTCACGCTATAACTCCTTCGATACCAATATGCCCAGTGCGCATTTATTGAGCGATTTTTCGGCGGTCCTGGACATACAGCCAGATCAACGGCGGCAATAGCACGAGCAACGCAAAACCGTCGAGCCACAGGTGCGACCAAACCTGCTTTTGCGCAGACAGCCACATGTCCTGCGGCGCCCATAACAGGATGCCGGCGATCAACCATCCCCACACTGCTGGAGCTTTCAGGCGATTGCCCAAGTGCACCAACGCAAGCATGTACAACGAATAGCTTTGCAGCGTCGCGCCGAACAGCGCGAGCCACCAGACCTGTTGCTCATGGCCGGCGGCGGGTACCGCATCGGCGCCCCAGAATGCGAGTTCGAGATTGTGCAGGTAGTGGTCGAGTAAACCGGAGTGACCGGCCCAAGTCAGGGTGAGGCCGGCGAGTATGTGCACGATTGCGGCGGCGTATAGCCAGAGCACTAACGCTGGGCGAAGGGAGTTCGAGGGGGCTGGCATTCCGTGTCCTGAGCGCATTCCTTGGGGGTGGGGAGTTTAAAGGAAAATCGCGGTCGTCAGATGCTCAAGTATTAAACGTTTAAGCGCTGCGGATTCTGGCTCAGTGCATATGAAAACGCGTAGCCATGATGGCGGAACGCGTTTGATCACATCGCGGTGAAAAGGCGTCGGGCGCTGTAAACGCCCTTCTTCACTTAACCGCACTAAAAGCAGCTGCTGGCCACTATCGGTTCGGCCACTTCGGACTGAAGTCGCTTAATCGCATTGATGCCCGAGTCGTTACCTTTGTCGGCAGCAAGCTGATAACAGGCCAAGGCGCGAGGAGTATCTTTCTTTCCTAGATCGCCGCTTTTCCAATAATCGCCTAACGAAACGAATGCATGCGTTGATCCCATGGTGGTAGCACGAATCAACTCTTTTTCAACATCCAGCGGGCGCTGGCAGGGTCCTGAACCGGCCAATTCATTGCCAAAACAATAGAAGCCAGCCAACGACTCAGCACCGCTCGGTGAATCAACGGCTGCTGCTTTGAAAAGAGCCTCAACTTTGTCGTATTCCAATTGCGGGGCCATACCTGACAGACTCAGCCCGGCCGCAGCCGAACTAGATATAGGATCACCTGAAGCGGCCGCGCACAGGTAATTTTCCAAAGTCGCCTCAAAAAGTTCTCCTGTCAGTCGGTATTGCTCAAGGCCGCCCAAGCCAGCAAATCCTTGGCCGCGCTGCCAACAGAAATTCTCCGCGCGACTCATTTTCCGCGTACTGGCTACAGAAAGCTCTTTTTCAGGAATCGACCAGTCCTCAACCCCATCAAGCGTCCAGCAGGACTTCCGCGAAAAGTTGAAAATCTTGATGTTGCTGTTGCCGGCGCGTTTATCCACAACGTTAACGTGGCGGTCATCCACCTTCTCGATCTCTATTCCTTCCACTTTCCCATCGGGCACAGCCACCATTAAGGGAAACGCCATATCGCGTCCCACCTCCGCAGTAACGTAAGTCACAATCCGCCCAATATCCGACGTCCCCTTTAATACCAGCAGCTTCACGGCCTGCGCAGTTAGTCGCTTCTGCGATTCGACATTAGCGGAGAATGCTGGAAGAAACTGTGCAAAGTCTTGCGTAGGGCACGAGCCACGTCCAATTGTCGCGCCAGTCCCGGTATCGGACGCGATATTGTCCAAAAACACTGAACGGTCACGACTCATACTGGCGATGCAATTGTTCACCGCTGCCACATGCGCCGAAGAGCCCGGTTCCGTCTCCAACGCATCGACCTGGCAATCGGTATCGCGCAGTTTGATCCAGGCGCGCTGAGCCTCCTGGACCGTTGCCTTTTGGCTCGCCGCAAGAACTGGATCGGTTTGATACCCACCCTCGAGCCGAACCATCAGTTCTTGATAACTGGTATTCAACTGCTTATCTGCAGCAACCTTGGCACTCACAGAACATCTTTCCCTCTGAGAGTTCGTAGTGATATCGGCACATGCATCGTCAGCAAATGCATGTCCCCCCAACAGAGATAAACCACCAATCAGCACGGCGGGCAGCACCGGAATAAGATATTTACTCAAGGCAAATTCCAACAATATTTTGCGAAAGTGTATTTTTAAGTCGTGCCTATTCTTCAAGGGAGATAGCCATTTTCAGAGTAGACCCATTCAGATAAACGATTGCTTCGCGCCCATTAATATCGACAGGGGTAGGATTCTGGATCATTCCTTCATCACTAGCCTTCGCAATTTTTGTTAACGTCTTATCCGCAACATTGGCACGCCAAATAGTTTCATCACCATTCTTGAAATAAAACGTCGGCCGTGACTTGCTCCAAATCGGAGCATATATATTCCAACCGGCCTCGGGCCGACCAGCCTGCGCTATCGTTTCATACCCTAAGGTGTGCGAGTAGTACGCTTGCAATTTTCCATAATCACCCCCCCAACCGAATGTCAAACCACTAACAGCATTTTCATCAGTATTTGGCCACTGCTGGAACAGCAAACTGCTTTCCAATGGCGGAGATTTTGAACCGAGCTTATAAACCATCCCCCGCAGCTGATTCTTAGAGAGCTGCTGTCGATAGAAAAACGCCCCATCCAAGATTCCCGCGAATCTTTTCCCTTCGTCGTTTGAACCCAAACTCAAAGCACCGTCAAAACCGATATCTTTCGCAATCGTGTGCAATACCGGCCTGTCGTTGCGATCAACGTACTCATATAAATTACCCCGGTACGCAATCATCGCCGCATCAAAATGCCCTTCAAACACGATGACATGCAACATGCCTGAAATTGTTTCTGCGGAGATCACAAATCGTTCGACAGCCCCTTTTTCATTGGGAAGCCACGCTAAATCAATGACCTTCCATGAGCGCTCAAACTGTGTGTACGGCTTATCACCCAGCATTAACTTAATATCTTTCTGATTTGGCCTAGGCGCAATAGGAACCGGCGACAGAAAGCGTATCTGCCGAACATAAGAGTCCTCTAAACACTCCACTGACTCACAAGAGTTACGCTCTGACTCAAGCCATTCACTTTCAATTATTTGTAAAGCTCGCCGATTTTTTATCGGTTTGAAGACCTCACTGAGCTTTTCGTCCATTGCGGACAAAGAAGGAGAACTACAAATTTTCCTCTCTACGTTCGTCGAAGCTTTGCCACAGTCGAAACTCGCAGAAAATGCGACCGAACTGAATAGCAAAACGGTTAACGATAAAAAGTATGGAAGCGAATGTAAATTTTTCATTGAATCAGCCATCAAAGGTAAAGGGGGGCAGACCACGTTTTTCGCATAATCGTGGTCTTTCCCCATTTCCGTTTTTCGTTCTTGGCATTAGATCTCAACGGAGTCACAAGGAGGTGCCAGATCGCTCATACACACGTGCCGGAATTTTTTCCTTTTTGTTGGCCTGCAACATAAGCTCTCTATATCGAGCATACTGCTTCACCGCATCGGAACGCTCACCTGCGACCCAGTTAGAGTCTGCCAAATTCAACCAGGCAACAGCTCTTTTTGGTTGAGATGCGACAATATCAGTTAAATATTTAATAGATTGTAACGCTTGACCATCTTCCTGCAAAAAAAATGCATAATCATTTATAGCAGAAACTACGATGCCAGAGCTATCTTTGCTCACAAGCCAAACTGGCTCATAGTTATCTGCATACGAGGAAAGCACTGAAATAGCCTCTGACCTCATTCCATCTTTATATAAAGCCAGAGCATTCGCGTGTGCCAAGCCGATCATCTCTAAATAGACGCGCTTTCGCCTTTCATCCTTAGGTATTAGTTTAATATACTGATTGACAAGCGTGTTGTTTAAGGGACAGATTCCCACGTCATCCACGCCAGTTATAGTAAAACTTTTCAGGCTATCTTCAATAGCCAGACTTCTACCCTTCGCTTGCTTTTCATCATAGCTATTTATAGCTGTAGTTAAGCGTGTAAACTCACCCTGATAACCCCCTTCCACTTCATTCAGATTTGCAAAAATTACACAGCTTCCGGCTGTGGCATCCCCGGCGTCATTCCCGCCAGCCAAGACTAAGATAGTTTTTTTACCCGATACCTGCGATAAAGACGCACTCCCTGAAGAAGAAACGTACAGATCTAGGACACTCTGAGCCATGGACTGACTGAATGCAAAAAAACCTGCTATTAAAAACGAAACTCTAATAACTGCTTTCATCTTTTAAACGCCCCTGTGCTTTCGCCTTTTCCGAAACGAATCGTTCAGCTACGCCATTTTGAACCGAAATAGAGTTTTTTGAAAAATAATAAAGTTGGCCGTTTAACGTTCCGCCTACGATTTTCCGGCCACGCTCGTTATATATAGCGTCAATAAGCTTTTCATCGTAAGCCTTGGTCTCTTCGTGCGGAATTCCAAGACTATTTATCGCATTTACAATTATAGAAGCACCGGGGCCCTGCTGGACAGCAGTGGACCAGACCACGTCATTTATTGTATGCGAATGATATCTTAAATCTATCCCAGTATCTGTCATAACTTTCTTAATCTGGATATCAAAATGCGAGACCTTGATAAACTCATGTTCCACATCTACAAATTCTTGGCCCTTCGTCTCCACCAAATTCTTCCACTTAGCAGTAAACGCAGAGGACCCTGGTGTTAAGCCCGCAAATTCGCTCCCCCATGGCATTCCACTCCAGTTCACGAATTTTTTAACGGTGCCGCCGTTGATTACAGTGAAGGTTCCGTCTGCATTTTTAATTTTCACTTGGCTTGTCATCTGATAAGCACCATAGGATGCGCCACCAGCGTCCCCTGCTCCCCCAGAGACAGTGATAGACCCACGTCCTCCGGTTTCATAGTGGCTGGAGAGGCTACCCAAATCATAATCTCTCCGCACACGAGATATGAAGAAGTTACTCACCAGACCAACAGGATGAAAATGCCAAACACTCCCATCACCTATGACGGCTTGCTGGCCAGCTAATTGAGACCACCACGACAACTTCTCAATGCGTTGCTTCTCTACTTCCCAATCCGGGTCATTCTCCCCTGACAAACCTTTCATGATAGGGTCTAACTCAGACCATTTGCTTTCGTTCCAAAACCACTCACTTTCATATTTACTCACCAGCTGTGATATCGGCTGAGCCAACCAATATTTTTCAAGCGCCGCTTTAATTTCAACTACGGAGAGCTTTTTATCTACGTCGGTGTCTATAGTTTTATAAAGCCATTTGCGAACCGGACCGCCATCAGCTGCATTTAGTTGCGCGGCGTAATTAGGGCTTTCCTCTTCGGTCAGCATACCTTGGCTGTCTAGATGAGCTGCTAGATTCTCTGCGTTCCCAATAGTTTCTGTAATGTATTGGAAGCCAACCCACTCCCAAGCACTGTGCCGTGTGGTAATCAAGGTCTGTTCATGCAGCCAACCATTCAACGGCTGGCCAGATTCGTCCGCCAGTTTATTGTCCAATCTCCACCAGAAGCTTTCAGCACCAGAATTCCCTCCTCCTACTTTTATTTTTCGATCCGCCCCCATCCTCCCCAGCACATCTGTTGGGATGATGGTATCAAAACCGACTTTCGGCGAACTTGGCGTAGCTAGTGGAGGATTCGTAGCGTTAATTCCATCCGTATGAGTTACAATTTGACTAGCGCCTTTATGCACCATCAATAACCTTTTCTGGTCATCCGGAAGGCTTGCCGCTAAAGATCTACAGCTATCTATATAAGCCGGGACATCATCGCAACTGAAAACTTCTAGGTGCAAAACATTTTTACTTGTAGGCTCGCCGTTATTTTGATACTTGCCGACATAGCCGACTCTCTCTCCGGCTTTTATTTTTACTGGCACAGGAAGCACAAAGGGTTCCCCCCATGGTTTTTGCGGTTCACTGAGTTGTTCTAAAGAAGCAGCAAAAATCTTCCCTAGCCCATCAGGGTTAACGTTACTTTGAAGTTTAGGGATAGATTCGCCGCTTACTATTTCTACTAACTTCTTATACTGCCCCGTACCATTGACTACCTTCACCTGCGTGCCCACCGGCAAGAATCCTATAACCTGCCCGGTTGTCAAATCGCGCAAGTTTGCGCCATTTGTATACTCTTGGATGGGATCCTTTGCCTCTTTATCAATCAAATACTGATCACCGGACAAGTGGCGCATTTCTTTTTTAAACACCCATCCAGTGTTCCGTTCGAGGCCTGCCACAAGCGGCGATACGCTCAATATCTCTAACCATTTCTGTGCTGCCGGCGCCGGCTTGGTGGTAACTATGCTTCCTCTTGGAAGAACTGCCAGCTCAGCAGATTGAGATGTTTTGTCGCTACGCACGCGAAGTCCCAACAGCGAATCAGGAGCGGTAGCTTTCACCTTAGAAACCCCTCCCCCCCAATATCCCGGTCTTTTAAGCTCCGGGTGATCTTGATATGTCTTCCAATCCACAAGATGCATATAGAGACTATAAAAAGTAAGAGCTGGACTTGCCGTTTGATTTGGAGTCGTGGAAGTCTCGGCATTTTCAGGCGGTGTTAAAACGTGCTTGACCAACACGAATCCGGTCGAAAATTGTGCATTAGGTGTCTCCGAATAGTTAGATATGGGATAACTATCATCAATTCGGTAAGCAACTACTTCACCATCAGCTATACACCTCACTTCGGTCAGATCTGACACCAAACCTGAATCATCGTCGAAGTGGATACCACCATGCCACAGTCCGTTACTTCCCACAGGGTAAAAACCCAAATTGGCCTTTGCCAGCGCATCGTAGAACTGCTGCGGATCGGTCGCTTCAGCTGTCCCGACCTTAAGGGGATACGACCATTTTTGAATTTTGTTCGTTGTCTCTGTCATTACCAATTACCTGAATTCTGATCCCTGGTGGCATGGATTGCCGTCGATGTCTTACCCGGAAAAATTGAGCATGCGCTTCGGTTTGCGTTTGGTCCTTTCCTCAGACGCATTCAACAACGCCTGATCCATCAAACTCCCCGCCTTATCCTTATCCGCCGCCCCCGACAGCACCGGCGGTTTAATCCCTATCCCGGTCCCACTCCCCGGCGAGCCACCGGCATTGATCTTGATCACCGGCCCAACCACCGTCACCCCACCGCCATCAAGCTTGATAAAGCTCCCACCCCCAAGAATGGTCAGCTCTGTCCCCGCCTCAATAACAATCTTGTCCCCAGCCTTGAGGTGTATCTCTTTCCCCACGCTGGTCAGCTGCGCCGTGCCCAGCTTCACATGCTGGTTCTGTCCAACCGTCAGGTGATCATCCAGCTTCGCTTCAACCTTGCGGTCGGCAATCGTCGTGCGGTGTTCTTCGGCCTTCAGTTCGGTGTAGGTGTTCTTCACCACGGTGTCGTGGCGTTCGTTGCCGACGCGAATCTTCTGGTCGTGCTCGATGTTTTCGTCCCAGTCGCGCTGAGCGTGGATGTAGATCTGCTCCGCGCCTTTTTTGTCTTCGATGCGCAGTTCGTTGTAACCACCGCCACCCGGGGAGCTGAGGGTTTTGAAGACGCTGCGGGTTTTGTTTGCCGGCAGGGCGTAGGGCACCGGGTTTTCCTTGTGGTACAGGCAGCCGGTGACGAGGGGTTGGTCGGGGTCGCCTTCGAGGAAGGTGACGAGGACTTCCATGCCGATGCGCGGAATGCTGATCGCGCCGTAGCGGTCGCCGGCCCAGGAGCTGGAGACGCGCAGCCAGCAGCTGGTTTTGTCGTCGGCGAGGCCTTCGCGGTCCCAGTGGAATTGCACTTTGATGCGGCCGTATTGGTCGCAGTGGATTTCTTCGCCTTTGGGGCCGGTGACCATGGCGGTCTGGCTGCCGAGCACGCGCGGTTTCGGGTGTTCGAGCGCGGGGCGGTAGAACACGTCCCACGGGGTGGCGAGGAAGGTGTTGCGGTAGCCCTGGTGGAAGTCGTCCTTGTTGTCGGTGGTGTCGCTGGTCACGCCTTCTTCGAGGACTTGCGGCTGTTTGCCTTCGTGGAAGATTTCGGTGAGCAGCCACAGGTCGTTCCACTCGCTGCGCGGGTGGTCGGACATGGCCATGAAGTGGCCGCTGACCAGTTTGGTCTGGTCGCCACGACCTTCGGCCTGGCGGTAGTCGGCGCGGTGGCGTTCGAGGGCGCGCTGGCTGAGAAACTTGCCGCGCGCGCGGTCGATGAAGCGGCCCGGGTAGTCGTAGTCTTCCAGATCCGGTTCGCTGTTTTCGCTGTCGGAAGCGCCATCGGGTTTGTACGCCGCTTCCATTTGCAGGCGCGGTTTTTCGAAATCGTAATCGCGGCGTGTGGTGCGGCTGGTGCGGGTTTCCAGGCGCAGTCTGAAGCCTTTGATCACCGGTTCTTCGGCGACCATGCCGCTGCCCTGTACGTAGGTCGTCGGCTGGCCGAGATCGGGGAACACGGTCTGGTCGTCGCCGAACACCAGCAGGTGGCCTTTTTCGCTGTGCTGGAAGTGGTAATGGATACCCTCCTCTTCGCACAGGCGCTGGACGAAGTGCAGGTCGGTTTCGTCGTACTGCACGCAGTAGTCGCGATCCGGGCACGGCTGGCTCAGTTGGAAGCTGTAGGCGTTGCCCTTGATCCCGTGTTCGTCGAGGATCAGCGCGATGATTTTCGGCGCCGACATCTGCTGGTAGATGCGCTGGTTGGTGCGGTGATGCAGGTATTGCAGTTGCGGTACCAGCGAGACCTTGTAGCGGGTCAGGCGCTTGCCGGCATCGCCCTGGGCGACGCGGTAGATCTGGCCGTGAATGCCCGAGCCCTGTGGATCGAATGCGAGAAACGCCTGTTTGTGCAGGAGCTTTTCCAGATCCAGATCGGGGTTTTCGCTGACCAGTTCGAGGTCGAAACGAAACGGCTGGCTGATGCCTTCAGTGCCGGTGAACGACAGCACTTGCAGGTCGCCCACGTAGTCTTCGACCTTGAGGCTGAAGTGGGTTTCGTTAGCTGGGTTGAACATAAAGCGCTCCCTGTTCGAATGTCGTCCGTTACGCCCGAAGTCGCAACCGTTGCAGCCAGGACGAAGTGGCGCCCAAGGCGTCACGCAATTGTTGGGCAGTGACGGTGCGTTCTGCCGCATTGAAGCTCAGCGCGGTTCGCAGCGCTGGCCAGCCGTGTTTCGGTAAGTTCGCCGGGGCTTGCAGCTCGCGCTCCAGGTGCTCGTCGCGGGCCTGGGTCGAGGGCAAGCGGCGGAACGGGTGTTTGCCGCTCGCCAGTTCATAGATCACGCAGGCCACGCCGTACACGTCCGCGCTGGCCGACAACGGTTGGCCCTCAAGCAGTTCGGGGGCGGCGTAGCCCGGGGTCCAGGCGTTGAAACGCTCGCGGCTCAGGTGCGGCAGGCCGGGCAACACGCCCTCGTCTGCCTGACCGAGACCGAAGTCGAACAGGCGCAGGCCGTCTTCGCTGAGCATGACGTTGCTCGGTTTCATGTCACCGTGCAGCACGCCGCGACGGTGGGCGTAGGCCAGCGTATCGAGCAGCGGCAGCGCGATGTCGCGCGTTTCTTTCCACGGCAGGCCGAGGGGCCGCTCGCAGAGCAATTTGTCCAGGGTCAGGCCACGCATGTATTCCATGGTGATGAAGGCCCGCTGGCAGTCAGTGTCGACTTCAAAAGTGTGTGCACGCACGACGTTGTCGTGGCGCAGGCGTCGGGTCAGGGCGAACTCGCTGTAGAGCAAGGCACTGGCGTCCGGCGATTCGGCAAATTCTTCGCTGAGGATTTTCAGCGCAATGTAAGGGTCGGGATCGCCGAACTGTTCGTGCAGCAGATCTCGCGCCCGATAGACCGCGCCCATGCCGCCCGCCCCGAGCAGACGCTCGAGGTGGTAGCGGCCGGCGAGTACGTCCGGCAGTGCACCGATGCTGGCCTTGGTCGGCGCCAGCAGCGGCTCGGCGTTGTTTGCCTTGGCGAAGGCGAAGTAGGTCAGGTTGCTGGCCTGCTCTTCGCTCATCAGCAAATCATCGACTGAGGATTCGATTTCAGTCATTGGCGGATCACCACGGCAGTCAGGTTGTCCCGGGCGGCGCCACGCAGGGCGCCGTCGAACAGACGTTCCAGCGCCACGTGCGGCGCGCTGAGGCTGAGGGCGTTGCCGAGGGCATCGCTGCTCAGGCCCTGATACAAACCATCGCTGCACAACAAAAACGCATCGCCCGGATAGACCTCGAGTTCGAGGACATCCAGGGTCAGCTGTTCGGCCGCACCGACGGCTCGGGTCAAGGCCTGAGCCGCCGGGTGCGCTGCCGCCTGTTCGACGCTCATCTGTTGCTCGTCGATCAGTTGCTGTTGCAGCGAATGATCCTTGGACAGCTGATACAGCCGCTGCCCGCGCCACATATAGCAACGGCTGTCGCCAGCCCAGATGCAGGCCGCGCGATTGCCCTCCACCAGCAGCGCCACGACGGTGCTGCCCATGATGCTGTCGTGGCGTCCGGCGGTGACCGTCAACTCCTGCCCCAAGCGCCGGTTCAACCAGTGCAGGCACTGGCGGATGGCTTTGAGGCGTTCGTCGAAGTCCTCGTGCTGCGGCAGTTCAGCCAGGCTGGCGACGATCAGCTGGCTGGCGATGTCGCCACCCTGATGACCGCCCATGCCGTCCGCGACCACCCACAGCCCCTGCTGTGGCGAGTCGAGGAAGGCATCTTCGTTGCGCGCCCGCACCTTGCCCGGGTCGGTACGCGCCGCGCTGCGCCAGGGACTGGCCACCAGCATCAGAGCTGCACCGGCATACGGAAGGTGCGCATCACGCCCATGTCGAACGGGTTCGGCGTGCGCTGGCTGGTCAGCAGGTAGTTGGCGCGCAGGCCACCCACATCGGCTTTCAGCACCAGCACGTCGCGACCGGTCAGGTACTCGGTCTGCATCAGGTCGAACAGACGGAACAGCGACCACGGGCCGGAGTTCTTCTCGATGCCGATCGGGCGGCCGGCCATCTTGTCCATGACCAGGCTGGTGCGACCGTCTTCAGCATCGGTCGGCCACTTGAAGTTCATCGGCAGGATCGGACCGTGGCGGTATTCCATGGTCTTGTCGCCGAACTTGAACTCGGAACGGCTGACGGCCGGATCAAGGGTGTACGGCTCAAGCTTGAACTGCACGGTCGGTTCGGCCGGGTTGATCGAGAAGAAGCTCTGACGAATGTTCAGTGCAGCCGCCATCTGGTCGAGGAAGACCTTGGACACCGGCAGGCTGCGACCGTCGACGCTGCGCATCCGGTAGTTGCCCGGATCACCGCTGACGAATGGACGCATGTAGCTGTCGAAGAAGCGGTCGATGGTGCCTTGAGTCCGGAAGAACTCGCGGAAATCGCTGATCGCCACGTCGCTGGTGCTCGACGCGCTGAACGGGTAACGCTGGTTGATGGTCTTGCCATACACGCTGTACAGCTCGCTCTGATAACGGCCGTTCAGGTATTGGTAAGCGTCGTTAAGCACCAGGCGCCACGAGTCTTCGGCCAGCACGTTGAACCACACGCTCAGCGGACGCGGCAGGCGACCCGAGGCCGCACGCAGGTTGGTCAGCGCATCACGCTGGCCGCTCATGCGGGTTTTCGCCATTTCGAACGCGGCTTGTTCCGGCGTGCTGGAACGGGCCAGACCGGACAGTTGCAGTTGCAGGTCGTTGAGCGCGCTGATGGCCGGGGTCAGGTCAGCGGCCGGGCCGTTGTTGTCATCGAGCAAACGGTGCAGCGGCTCGAAGCGGCGTTGCAGCGACTTCTTCGCGGTGTCCGGCAGGCTTTTCGCCACGGCCATCGCCGAAGCCTTGTCGGCGACAGCCGAGGCCAGTTTGCCGACCTTGCCCAGTTTGCCCTTCTGCCCGGCCAGTGCATCGGCGGCATCACCGGCCTCATCCACCGGATCGGCAGCGGCCGGGAAGCGCGTGTTCTCGCGCACTTCAGTGAGCAACGCCAGCACCGGCGAGTTGGCCGAAGTCAGGCCCGCCAGTTGCTCGGCGCCTTCACCGGCGTCGCTGATCGGCGGCAAGGCCACCTGGCCAACGGCTTCGCTCCAGTAGTTGGCGTAGTCGCGGAAGTACAGTTGCTCCAGCTCGACCATCAGGCGACGCAAGTCCATGTCGCTGATGCCCGCGCCTTCGCCCAGCACCCAGTTGTCACGCAGGATGTCGGTGACCAGCGCCGAACCCTGCACCGAGAAGTACTGCTGATAACCCTGCTGGGTGTAGAAGCCCGGGATCACGTATTCGGTGCCGATGAACAGCGAGCCTTGCGGGCCGAGGTGTTGGCTGAAACGGTACTCCGGCAGGTTGCGCGCCTGCTCGCGGAGCATGCGGTAAACCACGGTGGCCAGCGATTCGGCGCGCAGCACCTGACGTGCCTGAGTCACCAGTTGATCGTTCAGCGGGTAGATGAACGGCTGCTTCAGCAGGCGCTCAAGGTGAGTGTTCAGACCATTCTGCACCGCGGTGTTGCCGGTGTAGCGCTGCGACCAGTCAGTGGCGACCCAGTCCTTGAGCCACACGGCGTCACGACGGTCTTTCATGTTCAGCATCAGGTACGCACGCAGGCTGTTGAGCAGCTTGTCGCGGTCCTTCATGTTGGCGCGGATCTGCCCTTCGAGCATCGTCGCGACCCGTGGCAGCAATTGCGCTTCGAGCTCATGTTCGTAGGCTTGCTTGACCACCGGATTGACGTCTTCGCCCTGATACAGACCGCCACGCTCGTGGTACGAAACGTCGCCTTTCTTCGGGAACACCTGAGTTGCGGCATAGCTGGTGTCGAGGGTTTTCAGCACGCCCATCGCATCATCACGCGGGGTCAGCGCCGAACGCTGCTGAGTCCAGTTCTGCGCCAGCGTGCGCAGGTTTTCCAGACGCTCATAGTTGGCCGAGAAACCACCGGCCCAGAGCATGCCGAACAGCGCCAGTGCCGCCAGTGCGCCAACGTACAACGCACGCTGACCCCAATGGATACGGCTGCGTTCGCGCTTGTCGAGGCCGGCCAGATCCGACTCGGGGAAAATCACCCGACTGAACAGATGATGGATGAAGCGCGAACGGCCACTGCGCAGGGTTGGCAGCACACCGGCATTCATGCCGAGGTTGGCGCCGATGCCGGCGGTGGTTGCGTCCATTTCCTGCGTCAGGTGCGGAGCGCTGGTCAGGTAGAAACCCCGCAGCAGCGACGCGCGCTGATACCGGTTGCCAGTGAACGCCATGTCGACGAACAGGCACAGGCGCTCACCGATCTGCCCCAGTTGATGCGGGAAGTCGAGGATGCGGCCACGGCGCTGGGTATCGCGCTCGGAGTGCATGCGCATGATCACCTGATTGTTCAGGCGCCGCAGCAGCTCTTCGAATTCGCCGCGCAGTACCGCGACGTCGGTGCCGACCTGATCCTTGCGGAAACTGGTGCCCAGCACCTGATCGCTTTCTTCGCGGGTCAGTTGATCGAAGAACTCGTCGAAACCGAGCAGCTTGTCCGCCTTGCTCAGTACCAGATACACCGGCACATCGACGTGCAGTTTCTGATAGACGTCTTGCAGACGACCGCGCACCTGGCGCGCCAGGGTGTCGATGTCCTGCTCGCTGCCACCGATCAGGGATTCCACCGGAATGGTCACCAGCACACCGTTCAACGGACGCCCGCGACGACGCTTGCGCAGCAGTTCGAGCAGGGTGGTCCAGGCACTGCCGTCGACTTCCGCGTCCGGCTGGGTGGTGTAGCGCCCGGCGGTGTCGATCAGCACACCGTGATCGGCGAAGTACCAGTCGCAATGACGGGTGCCGAGGGTGTCACGGGTCAGCTTGCGGTCGATCTTGTTGATCGGGAATTCCAGCCCGGAGAAGTCCAGCAGACTGGTCTTGCCGGAAGCCTGCGGACCGATCAGCAGGTACCACGGCAAATCGTTGCGCCAGCGTTCGCTGCGGCCGCGATACAGGCTCGAAGTCTTCAGGGTTTTCAGCGCGTCCTTGAAGCGCGCCTTCAACTCTTTCTGCTCTTCTTCGATCAGCTCGTCACGACGGATGCGATCCTGGCCATCTTCGGTTTCTTCGACGGCTTTCTTGCGGATGCCCGCGCGCCAGCTGACGAAGACCATGGTCAGGCCCCAGATCAGGAACAGCACGGCGATGGTCAGCAGACGCGAGGTCGCGCTTTCCCAGAACTTGTAGTCATCCACCGCCAACAACGGACCGACGAACCACACCAGCAGCGCCACGAACAGCACCAGCAGCAGAGTCCAGACCCAGGTCTGGCGCAGGAAGGCGCCGACTTTCTTGAAAAACTTTTTCATCACACGTCCCTGTTTACGGCTGCGACTGCGGTTGCACCGCGGCCGGATCAAGCGGCTGATAAGGTTGCAGAACGGTGTCGCGCTGCTCGCCCAGGACCCAGGCGAAGCCCGAATACATCACCACCAGGCAGACCAGCGTGAACAGCACCACCATCCACGCCGGCACGATGCGCACCAGGTTGCGGCGCTGGTCGTTGAGGCCTTCCCAGTGCGGCGACAACTCGCGCGGCACGTCGCCACGCAACTGACGGATCTGCCGGTACAGGGCGTCGCGGATGCCTTCGAGTTCGAGCATGCCACGGGCCTGCACGCGGTACTTGCCCTCGAAACCGAGGGACAGGCACAGGTACATCAGCTCAAGCATCGGCAGGTGCTTGACCGGGTTCTTCGACAGCCGATCGAGCAGCTGGAAGAACTTCTCGCCACCGAACGTCTCGTTATGGAAGCTGCTGAGCAGGCTCATCTGCGACCACTCGCTTTCGTTGCCCCACGGCGTGGTCACTACAGCTTCGTCGACCACGGTGCAGAGCACGTAACGGGCGGCCATCACCTGACTGCTTTCGGCGCCGTTGTGCAGGGCGCGCACTTCGAACAGTTTGAGCCCGGCGGTCAGGCGCTCGTTGAGCGCGTAGAGGTCTTCGCGGGTTTCGCTGTGCTTGAGGCGCACCACTTCCGAGAGCAGTTCGGAGGACGCCGCCACCAGCGAATTGAGGCTGATGTTGAACGCCTCCGCCGGGCGCAGGCGCGCGGCGTAGATCATCCGTTCTTCCAGTTGCTCGAAGCGCGGCGGCGCGGCGAAGTCGGTCAGCGGACTGGCTGCCGGTCCGTGGCCCTGACGATCGAGCAGGACGGTTTTGTCGTCCTGGTTGTAATCCGTTTCCTTGATCATGTCGGTCAGTTCCTGATGGCCCAGAATTTCAGTTCAAGCTCGGCGAATTCGCCGGACACGTGGAACGCGAAGCCGCCGGAGCGCTCGAGTTGCGCCAGGTCTTCGGAACTGAGTTCGAGGATGAAGTAGGTTTTGTTCGAGTGGAACGCGATCTGCCGCGGGGCCACCGGCAACGGTTTGACCTTGATCCCCGGCAAGTGCAGGTTGACCAGTTGGCGGATACGCTCCACCGGGCCGACCTTAAGGTGCGCCGGCAAGCGGTGGCGCAGTTCTTCGGAGTCGCAGTTGGCACTTGCCGCCAGCACGAACGATGCCGAGCCGAGCAGTTTGTGGTCGTGCAACGGCGACACGATGATGCCGTACTGACGCGCTTGCAGGATCAGTTCGATAGCGTGCTGTTCGAGCACCATCGACAGCACCTGACGAATCGCTTCCATCAGTTTGCGGAAGCTCGCGCCCTGATCGGCGTGGGAATAGCGGCTGTCCAGACGCGGGCGCTTGCTGTCGCTGGAGAAGGTCGCCAGATCGCCAAGCATGGTCAGCAGCGTGCGGTACAACTCTTCCGGATGCACCTGCTCCAGACCGAGGTAGTGGCGCAGCAGCAGTTCGGTACGGTTGATCAGTTGCAGCATCATGAAGTCACCGACTTCCGCGCCGCCGACCTTGCCGTTGGAGCGGATCCGCTCGGCAATCGTGTCGCCCCGGTGGTTGAGCATGCTGATGACTTCTTTGAGGCACGACAGCAGATAGCTGGAAGCATGAGCCTGGATGTAGGTCGGCACGAAATCCGGATCGAGGCTGATCACGCCGTCCGGCGTGGTGTCGAGCACGTCGCAGATCTTCAGCTTCACGTAGGCCTGATCGCTCTGCTGCTCGCCGAGCAACAGTTTGAAGTCCGGGCGGCCACAGCTGACCTGGCTGGCGGAATCGTCGCCGGCGTTGGAGTCAGCCACTTCGGCGTCGTACGCGGTGTAACGTGCGAGCACGTCGGACTGCTCCGGGCGGCGCGCTTCGATGTGGTTACCGGTGACCAACGGCAGCGCCAGGTAAATCGGCGTGTTACCGGTGTTCGGCGGCACGTCCAGCGCCAGCGGCTCGGTGTTGCCGCCGAGTTCGAACAGGCTGCCGTCCGGCAGGATCCCCGAGGCGGCACTGATCACCAGTTTGCCCATGTTGAGGAACTGCAGGTCGATCTCCAGATTGAGGAAACCCCAGGTGTAGCCACCCAGCAACTGGGTGCGGGTTTTCATCTGGTGATCGTAATAGCGATCGTTGTGCTGGAAGTGCTGCGGCCGCAGCAACATGCCTTCCTGCCAAATGACTTTATGGGTATTCATGTTCAGTCATCCGCCTTGGCGAGCGCTTCATGGGTGTTGCGGATCCCGGCCTGATCCAGGGTCAGATCGGCCTCGGTCAGCTCCAGCGGGGTGACCTGAACGGTGTAGCGCCACTTGGTTTCCGGCAGATCACGGTACGCAGCGAGGACACCGACGTAGCGGCTGCCCTCCTCCACGCTGAGTTTCATTTCCACGGTTTCACCCGGGCGCAGTTCGAGTTCTTCGCTGGCCACCAGATCCGGGTTGAGGGATTCCTTGGCGCGCTCGTAGAGGCTGAAGAAATCAGCGTTCTCGAAGGTCACCGGGTGCTTGAGCTCGAACAGGCGCACGACGATCGGCGAAGGACGGCCGTTGAGGTCCGGGTTGAGCTGATCGCTGCCGGTCAGCTTCAAATTGATCTTGGTCACTTTCGAGTACGGCGACAGCGACGAGCAACCGGCGAGCAGCACCAGCACGGTGAGCGCAGTCAGCGTCTTGAAAAAAGCGGTCGAGCGGCGAGACATGCGCATCATCCTTGGTGGTCGGTGTGGAGGGTGGAGATCAGGCGGATCTGTTCTTCGTAGGCCTGGGCGAAATCGCGGGCCAGCAGACGCTCGCTCCAGTCATCGTCCTGACGCAGGGCCTGGTGGTAACGGCCGAACGCTCTCCAGCGTCCGCCCGAGGTGGCGATCAACGGCTTGTTGTCGCGCTCGAAACGCAGGGTCAACTGCTCTGGCGAGAAGTGCTCCAGGGTGCCGCGCACGGCGGCGCGGCTGGCGGTGAGCAGCGCGACCTGATGCGCTTGCAGATCGCGGAATGCACGGGAGATCGCCTGCTCGGCCGGCAAGTGCCCTGGCTTGTGCGGCTGCAACAGAATCTCCAGCGCTTCGCTCGGATCGACGGCGAATTTCAGCGGGTTCTTGTTGGTACCTTGCACGGTGGTCTGGGCCAGACGCAGTTCGTTTTTCAGCTCCGAACGGGTGCGCAGGCTCTGCTGCAGTCCGCCGATGCTCTGGCGCAGCAGCCGCGCAGCGTTCAGCGCCAGCGCTTCGCGAGCGTCGTGATCCAGGCCTTTAACATCCACGCCCAGCGCCGCACCGAAATGCTCCCAGAAACCTTCGCTCTGCCGCTCGACGGCTTTCGGGGCCGGAGCTGGCTCGGGTTCAACCGGGGCGATCAGCTCCGGCACCATCAGGCTTTCCATGTCGATGCGCGCGTAGTCGGCACGCTGACGGGAGTCCTCGGGCTTGGCGGTCGGGGCCAACAGTTCGTCGATTTCCGAATAGACGCGCTCCTGCTGTTCGATCGCGTTCAACGGATCGAGGTCGAGGAAGGCGTCGTCCGGAATGATGCTGCCGGCGGCACGCGGACGGCCGACCTCACCGTCGAAGGTCGCCGGGTCACGCACCAGCCGCGCACGAATCTCGAAGTCACCGAGCACGTAGGTGCTGCCGTGCTCGATGCGCACCGGTTCGCCCTTGTGCAGGCGTGCGCCGCTGCCGCCGTCCTGGACGCCGTTGCTACTGGTGTCGGTGAGGAAAAACGTGCCTTCGCGGTAGCTGACAATCGCGTGGTGATTGGACAGGTGACGCTTGCGGTCAGGAATGATCCAGTCGCAGTCCTCGCCCCGCCCGATCACGCCGCCAGCCTGTTTGAAGGTCTTCTGGCACAACTCGGTGGGCACGAACTGCTTGGTGTTCAGCATTTCGAAAACCAGTTCCATGTTTGATGCTCCTTGCGGTCACTTGCCGCGATTGACCGCTTGCGGATCACCCAACGGGCGATAGTCGTTGTCGTTGAATTTGTAATTGCCGCTACAGCCGCCAAGGCCGCATAGAACGACGAGGGTCAGCAGGACAGCGTGCCAGTGACGAACAGACATCAGAGGGTCTCCAGGGGTAGACAAAGCACAAAGCGCCGACCCTTGCGGGCGGCGCTGAAATTAATTCTTTGAGTGGTCTCTAAGGCTCTACATCGGGGCCTTGAGCCAGACCACCGAGGCGTACGCACCTCCTGTGGCAAGTGAGCAATTTGTGGCGAGGGGACTTGTCCCCGATGGGCTGCGAAGCAGCCCCAAAACCTGATTACCGGTTCTTTCAGGAGAACCGCGTTTGCTGGATTACGGCTGCTGCGCGGCCGATCGGGGATAAATCCCCTCGCCACAGAGAAGCCCTTCAAGACAGGAGTTGTGCAAACGGCAAGAGCCAGGTTCAGATCAACCATCGAAGTCACCCAAATTGATATTCAGGCGCCCGAGGCGGTAGAGCAGCGTGCGGCGTGGCAGGCCCAGTTCGCGGGCAGCGAGGGTCTGGTTGCCGTCGTTCTTGCGCAGGCAGTCGAGCAACAACGTGCGTTCGACTTTTTCCAGGCGTTCGCGCAGATTCAGGCCGCTGTGGTCTTCGGGCATCGGCTCCATGCGCAGGGAGAAATGCTCGGCCAGCAACTCGCCGCCCTCGCACAACAGCACCGCGCGTTCGACCAGTGCCTTGAGTTCGCGCACGTTGCCGGGGAAGGTGTAACCGGACAGGTGCTCCAGCGCCGCGCTCGACCAGCGCACCGGATCACGCTGCAAATACGCGCAGGTCTTCTCGGCGAAGTGCTGAGCCAGTTCGAGGATGTCGCCTTCGCGCTGACGCAGTGCCGGCAGCTCGATCGGAAACTGCGCCAGTCGGTAATACAGGTCCTCGCGGAATTTGCCTTCGCTGACCAGCGTCGACAGATCGCGGTGGGTCGCGGCGATGATGCGCACATCGATCTTGTGCGTGTCGTTGGAACCCAGCGGGCGAATCTCGCCCTCCTGCAACACCCGCAGAATCTTCGCTTGCAGCGACAGCGGCATGTCGCCGATCTCGTCGAGCAACAGCGTGCCGCCGTTGGCCGCATCGAACAGCCCCGCGCGGTCACGGTCAGCGCCGGTGAAGGCGCCTTTGCGATAGCCGAACAGCTCGCTTTCCAGCAGGTTTTCCGGGACGGCCGCGCAGTTCTGCACGATGAACGCCTGAGAGCGGCGCGGGCCGCAATCGTGAATCGCCCGGGCCACGACTTCCTTGCCGGTGCCGGTCTCGCCGCGCAGCAGCACGGTGTACGGGCTGTGCAGGACTTTGCTGATCAACGAATGGGTCTGGCGCATGGCGGCGCTTTTGCCGATCAGGCCATAGCCGTTGATGCTCGGCACACTGCGCGCCACCGTGGCCGATTCGGCCGGCGGCTGGCGCAGACGCTGCAGCAAGTGCAACTGACCAAGGACGAACGAGCCGAGCTGGCCGAGTGAATCGGCAAAACCCTGCAGGTCGACGTGACGACGACTGGCGCACAGCAGCAGGCCTTCAACCGCCTTATGCTGATTGACCAGCGGCACGCACAGCAGCGATTGCCAGGCACCAGCGGTGGCCGGCAGGAAACTGGTTTCGTGCAGGCTGGCGCCCAGATCATCGAGGCAGACCACGCGGTTCTGGCACAGGGCAAACTGCAGCAGCTGCTCACCGTTGTAGTCCGCCGGCAGGCTGGTGGCGGCGCGCGGTTGCAGCGCGCCGTCGAGGCATTCGGCGTTCATCCCCAGACAGGTGTGGGTGGCGTCGAGCAGGTACAGCTGGGTCAATTCGCAACCGCTCAGCTCAGCCAGACCACGCACGAAGTCACCCAGCAGCGCAGCACCGTCCGCCGCGCGCGACAGGCTGGCGAACTGCGCCAGCAAGGCTTCGGCATAGACCAGTGGCTGCGGCACTTGAGTGAACATCACACCCACCTCAGGCGAACTCGCACGTCACGCTGGCGTTGCCGTCGAGCGTGGCATGCACACGCTTGAGGCTTTCACCGGTGGCCATCGCATCGAGCAAGCGATCGGCCACCAGCGGCAGCACGTGCTGATCGAGCAGATGGTCGATCAGGCGCGCACCGCTTTCGCTTTGCGTGCAGCGCTCGGACAGGTGATCGACGAGGTTCTGGCACCAGCTGAAATCCAGCTGACGGCGGTTCAGGCGCTCGCCGAGACGACCGAGCTTGATCTCGATCAGCTCGCGCAGCACCGGGCCACCGACCGGGTAGTACGGCACCACTTTCATCCGCGCCAGCAGCGCCGGTTTGAAGTGTTTGCTCAGCACCGGGCGAATGGTCTCTTCAAGCAGCTCGGCGGTCGGGCGGGCGCCGTCTTCGCAGAGGTCGCTGATCTTGTCGCTACCGAGGTTCGAGGTCATCAGGATCAAGGTATTGCGGAAGTCGATCTCGCGACCTTCGCCGTCGTTGGCCACGCCCTTGTCGAAGATTTGGTAGAACAGGTTGAGCACGTCTGGATCGGCCTTCTCGACTTCATCGAGCAGCACCACCGAGTACGGTTTCTGGCGCACAGCTTCGGTGAGCATGCCGCCCTCGCCGTAACCGACGTAGCCCGGTGGCGCACCGATCAGACGCGATACGGTGTGCTTCTCTTGGAATTCGGACATATTGATGGTGGTGATGAAACGGTCGCCGCCGTACAGCAGGTCAGCCAGGGCCAGCGCGGTTTCGGTCTTGCCGACGCCGCTCGGGCCGACCAGCAGGAACACGCCGACCGGTGCATCAGGTTTGTTCAGGCCGGCGGCAGTGGCGCGCATCGAGCGATCCAGAGCGTGCACGGCTTGTTCCTGACCGCGGATGCGCGTGCGCAGGTCGGTGGCAAAACTCGCGACCTTGGCGTTGTGCTCGCGGGCCAGTTGCGCTAGCGGCACGCCGGTCCAGGCGCTGATCACTTCGGCCACCAGACGCGGGCAGACTTCGAAGCTGACCAGACGCTCTTTGACCTGCGCAGCGGTCAGGGCGCTGTGGGTCTGGTGCAGTTCGGCTTCCAGCGCTTCGACGCTCTGGCCTTCCTCGACCTCGGCGGCGATGGTTTCGATCACGGTGCCTTCGGCGTCTTCTTCAACGCTGACAGTCGGCTCGACAGCGGCAGCTTCGCGGGCCTTGGCCAGTTGCTGACGCAGTTCCAGCAGGCGCTCGGCCAACTGCTTCTGTTCGGTCCACAGGGTTTCCAGCGCGACCATTTCGCTTTCCGCCTCGTCGAGCCGCGCTTCCAGCGCATCCAGCGCTTCGTGGTCGATCAGCAGACCGGCCTCGGCATCGCGACGCAGGGCCTGACGCTGACGGCCACCTTCGGCCAGTTCGCCACGCAGGCGTTCGAGGCTTTCCGGGGCAGCGGCGAGGCTGATGCGCACCCGAGCGCACGCAGTGTCGAGCACGTCGACGGCTTTGTCCGGCAGTTGGCGACCGGCCAGATAGCGGGCCGACAGCTCGGCAGCGGAGACCACCGCGTCATCCCGCAGGTAGATGCCGTGGCTCTTCTCGTAGACCTGCGCCAGACCACGGAGGATGGTCACCGCTTCGCTGACGGTCGGTTCGTGCAACTGCACCGGTTGGAAACGACGGGCCAGCGCCGGGTCCTTCTCGAAGTATTTCTTGTACTCGGCCCAGGTGGTGGCGGCGATGGTGCGCAGTTCACCGCGAGCCAGCGCCGGTTTCAGCAGGTTGGCCGCGTCGGAGCCGCCGGCATTGCCGCCAGCGCCGATCAGGGTGTGGGCTTCGTCGATGAACAGGATAATCGGTTTCGGCGAGGCTTTGACTTCGTCGATCACGCCTTTGAGGCGACGCTCGAACTCACCTTTGACGCTGGCGCCAGCCTGCAGCAGGCCCATGTCCAGCGACAGCAGCTCGACGCCCTTGAGCACCTGCGGCACTTCACCGGCAGCGATGCGCGAGGCCAGGCCTTCGACGATGGCGGTCTTACCCACGCCAGCCTCGCCGACCACGATCGGGTTGTTCTTGCGCCGACGCGCGAGGATGTCGACCATCTGCCGAATCGCGCCATCGCGGCACAGCACCGGGTCGAGTTTGCCGTCGCGGGCCTGCTGGGTCAGGTTGTGGGTGAAGCGCTGCAGCAGCGACTCGCCCTGCGCCGCTGGCTTGCCGTTGGCCGCCGGTTGCTCCTGTTGCGACAAGGCAAATTCCTTCAGGCGATCGATGTTCAACTTGGCGAGCAGCGGCTGATAACGGCTGCCGGCGTAGCGCATCGGGTTGCGCAGCAGCGCAAGGATCAGCGCGGCATCTTCGACCTGGGTCTGGCCCAGTTCAAGGTTCGCCACCAGCAGCGCGTCTTGCAGCCACTGCACCAGTTCCGGGGCGAACACCGGGTTGCGCGAGGCGCTGTGTTCAACACGAGATTGCAGTGCGGCGCTCAGTTCACCGGCATCGACATCCGCATCCTGCAAGGCGCGCGACAGCAAGCCGTTCGGACGCTCCAGCAGCCCCAGCAGCAGGTCTTCAACGAGGATCTTGCTGCCACCACGGGCCACACAACGTTCGGCCGAACGCTCCAGATCGCGACGGGTTTCGGCGTCCAGCGCCTGGATGAGTTGTTGCAGGTCTACGTTGATCATGGCTCACGTCCTTAATGAATTTTGCTGCCCAGGGTGACCACGCCGTCTGCTTTTTCGCAGCCCAGCCAACTGGTCCACCCCAGGCGACAGTCGTTCTTCTCACCAATGCGCAGTTCGCGGATTTCTTCCGGGCGCAGCACCAGGCGAATGTCGTAATCGAGCGGGTCACGCAAGGTGAACCGCACCAGCGCGCACAGCGGCTGGTAACCGAAACCGATCGGCAGGAATTCGTGGAATCGCTCCCAGTCGAGTTCGGTGATGTGAATGCGGAATTTGCCGCTGCGGTCGCGCACCCGCTCGCCCAGCACCAGGTCTTCACCGAGCAGGCTGTTGGCGCGACCGAGGCGGTTGCGCTGCTCGTCGAGGATCTCCACGCGACGCTCGATGCACTGCTCGATGACCAGGTCTTCGTGTTTGAAGTAGTAACGCAGCACGGCTTCGATCAGCGCCGCGGAGTGCGCGCGCAAGCTGAGCAAACCGAGGTACGGCAGCAGGCGTTTCCAGTTCAGCTCCTTGGCCTTGCGGATCTCGTCGCCACCCAGACCGATCAGCGCGAACAGCTGCGAGGAGAACGGGTCGATCGCGCCGCTCTGGAAGCTGGCGCGATAGCGGTACTTGCGCCAGATCGGCAGCATCAGTCGTTGCAGGCGATGGTGGAACAGGTCGAGGAAGTTGCGCGTCGGGTTGCCGTCCTCGCTGTCGCCCAAGGCCTGTTCGCCGTAGAACGCCGGCAGCGGCGAACCGGAGCCGACCAGGCCGATCAGGTTGAAACGCATGCGCGCGCGCATCTGCCCGTGCTCTTCGAAAAACTCCACGCGATCGACGTCGCTGCGCGGAAAGCCCAGGCTCGGGTTGGCCTGGAACTCCACTTGATCGTACAGATCGTCTTCGCTCAGGTACGGGTGCGCCTCGCGCAGCCGGTCGATCACCAGCAGCACGGCCTGAAACAGCGAGTACTCGCGTATTACCTTGGTCAGCCCGCTTAAAGCAGGGGCTGCAGGCCCATACGTGGTGTCCATTGGTACACCTCTCCCTGTGTGCTTTTTACCCGCAGCTCGTGGTACGAATTGAGACTGGCGTAAAGCGCGAAAAACTCGTTAAGAACCGAGGCGAAAACGAACAGGTCGCCTTCGCCGATATACCCTTCCGGGTCGATGGTCAGTTCGGTGCGCAGACCGCGTACCGGCAAGCCACGGTGCAGCCGGTCGACGTGGTGGTGCTTGATGTGCTTGAGGCCGCCGAGCAGGCGCTTGCTGACCTTCTCCGCGTGCTGGTCGTAGTAGCGCGGCAGGTCGTAGGTTTCGAGAATCACCTTCAACGCGTTGACGTCGGCCAGCGACAGATAGTTGAGCGACATGTTGCTGATCAGCTTCCACAGGAAGTCACGGTTCAGTGGTGGCGCAAAGCTCGACGTGGCCGGGGTGATGTTGCGGAAACTGAGGAACTCCGGAGTCTCTTCACAGGCCATGCAGATGTCGCCGAGCTTGAGCTTGCGCGGCAGGTTCTGGTTGGTGCAGATCAGCTCGATCGACAGGGTTTCGTGGGCTTCGGTGTGGCGGATGCCGAAGCTCAGGTAGGTGTCGAGGCCGTCATGCAGCAACGACGAACGCTGGCGGATGCTGTAATGCGGACGGCTGTTGGGCACGTCGAAACTCGGGTCATGCTCGAAGGATTCGAACGGCACGTACTCCTGATAACCGAGGCCGCCGGGCTTCCAGCCGGTCACGGTTTCCACCGAGAACACACCGCAGTTTTCCAGATCGTATTCCGCCGGCAGCAGCAAGTATTCATCCTGTTTGCCATCGAGGCGGATCGGCAGCGCGTCGTGGGCGAACAGGTTGGCAATCGGCGTGCAGAACAGCTTCACGTTATCCAGGGTCGGCCGCATGCGCATGATCCCGCTCTTGCGTATATCGAAACGCAGCTCCAGGCCGCGCATCTGCTTGAGCGTGTCTTCCGGCAGCGCCTTGAGAATGTCCAGACCGTTGACGTCGACGAACAGGAACTTGTCCTGGAAGGCGAAGTATTCCTGCAGGTAGCGATAGCCACGGAAGGTGTTCAGCGGATACGGGATCAACGCTTCTTCTTCGGCAAAGCCCACCGGCTTGACCCGGTCACCGGGAATCTTGAACGCCATCGGCTTGCCGGCCACGCCATCGATTGGCTTGCCGGCGCTGTCGAGCGGGATCAGCTCGATGCCTTCCAGGTTGCGCAGCAGGCTCAGGTAGAGCATCTGGCTGATGTAGCGCTCGCCGGCAAAATGCAGGCGCAGTTTGCTCAGTTCCAGCTCACCGAGGTGGCCGTCGGCGCTCATTTCCAGACGCAGGCTGAGCAGCGAGCCGTCGCCCTTCACCGAGTAGTTCAGCGCGGCCAAGTCCAACGGCAGGACTTCCGTCGGGTAGCAGGTGCGGAAGCGGCAACGCACGTCTTCGATCGGTTTGCTTTCGATCGGCGTATCGCGCTCGACCACCAGCGCCGGCCCCGAACGCTTCAGCGGATCAAACTGCAGAATGCTGAACGCCGGCAGCGGACGCATGTAGTTCGGCCACAGCAGTTGCATCAGCGAATGGCTGAGCTCGGGCAGCTCGTCATCGAGCTTCTGCCGCAGCCGCCCGGTGAGGAACGCAAAGCCTTCCAGCAACCGCTCCACATCCGGATCCCGCCCGGCCTGGCCCAGGAACGGCGCCAACGCCGGACTACGCTCGGCGAAACGGCGGCCCAACTGGCGCAGTGCGGTGAGTTCGCTTTGGTAGTAGTGGTTAAAGGACACGGGTTACCTGCCTGGTAGTGGATCGCATGGAATAACTGTCCTGCGGATTACGCTGGATGTCCGACCTGGTCATTGGATTGCACCTGCAGGCTGACTTGGCTGAATGCGACCTGCGATGTTTCGCAAAGCCCAACGCAACTCGATGACTTGAGTGGTGAGGATCGCCAGCAACGTGACGCAGCCTTGAGCTACGCCGTAAAACAGGGCTCTTAACGGGTTGTCGGGTAGCATCCAGAGCAGGATGAAGCCCACCATCAGAAAAAGGATGGCCAGCTTGGCGACCAGACCTGGAATCAGCGCAACGATCAGGTTGACGCCCAGAAAAATGTAAAACAGTGCGTAACTCGCAATGCCGATGGCGACACCATGGGAGGTAAATCCGCCGTTAAAAAGCCTGTAAGCATGCACAACCGCGTCATTCAAAAATGCATAAGCCACGCATCCGAGGGCGTGGATTAATAAGCATAGGGTGAGACGAACGTAGCTGTTCATACTGCTATCAATTTTCCAGAATCTCGTAGGGTGTATTACTGATGAAAATATTCAGCCAACTTTCTTCCCATTGCGGCATGGAGATTATAAAAGTCTTATCTTTCTTTTCGAAGGCGATCCAAGTAATTCCAACTTCAGTATCATCTTCGAATGTGCGCATATCCAATGACTGAGTATCATACAACGGGGTTCGATATACCTTTCCTGGTTCTTTTGAGTCGACAACTCTTAAATACGCCATACCGCCAAGCATGAAGATCCTGCCGACACGCACATTCTCAATTGTGTAGCGACCCGAGGGGCTAGCTGTAGTTGTACTTGCAGGATACCCTAGCATTGCGCTTACGCAATAAACGATCAATGCAATCAACGCCAAGAGCAAACTGATAGGCACTAGCCATTTCCTTTTAAGCGTAGTCATTCTTTCGCCACACCCACTTCGACAGCGATTGTATATGAGCAGAAAATGCGCATCATTTATTCCAAACATTAATAACTGTCACGGGAACATTCTGATATTGAACATCAGACAAAACCTGGAAATCACCGCCTTTTTTAAATTCCGTCCGATATTTTACAAAATGAGAATTCGTAATATAGAAATAACGCGAGTTCTCTATTTCCCGAAACATCGCCTGAGAATCTTCTGCACTGATATAGGGATTTGAAGCGATGTCTGACTTCATCTGCGCCGCACCGGCATTTGCAGTGGCCGCATAGGCCGGGTTGGCTATACCATCGAAGTTCCAGAACCCCAATGGCTGACTGAAATTGTCATCCGGTGCGTCATTGAAGTCATAGGCATCCTCAGCGTAAAACCCAATTCGCTCTACAAACAGTTGAATGCTGTCTACGGAAATAACCAGCTTTCCTTCTGGAAATACACGGACGTTAAAGTTTGCCAGCGCAGCTCGCAATTCATCAGTCTTCTCTATTAGACCGAATTTAACTGCTCGATTATTACTGTATCCAAACTCTTCAACCTTCCTGGCGCTCGCAAACTTAAAAGGATAGACACCCGGCGCCGAGCCAAGATACTTATCTTTAATCTTCTTGCTTATATTATTGCGGCCTGCAGGATTATCCCAGGCTGACTTAAGCTCTTCAATGACAGCTTTCGCAGGTTCAAACTTTTCCAACCAGGCCATTTTTACGATGGTGTCATTTACGTAGGCGATGTCAGCAAGAGCAATATGGTCTTTGACCTCTTTACTCATCGCACCATCGGCAGTTGGCCATGGCTTGCCATCAAACCAATGGCGCATCAGCTTCGCAGCAACTGGCCACTTCATCTTATCCATCGCATCAGGTATATCTGGGCGGTTACAGGAGCTGAGTGCAACACGGTTATTGAATTGAAGCTGGAGCATCATGCCGCATAGCCATAGCTTCCTGCATCACCTCGTCCATAACCTCGATCGGACACTTGAAGTCGAAGCGCTTAC